>CADEEX010000482.1 GCA_902826465.1 uncultured Acidobacteriota bacterium | reverse complement strand
CGGAGCTGATGCGCGGCAGCGAGCGCACGCGGCACGTGCCGCTGATCTTCGTCACGGCGGGAGTCCACGACCAGCATCGCGTGTTCAAGGGCTACGACGCCGGCGCTGTCGACTTCCTCTACAAGCCGATCGAACCGCGTGTGCTGAGGAACAAGGCCGCGGTGTTCTTCCAGCTGTATCGTCAGAAGCGGCAGCTCGAATGGGAACTCGCGGAGCGCACGGCGACGCTGCGGCTGAACGAAACGTTTGCCGCGGTGCTCGGCCACGATCTGCGCACGCCGCTCAGTGCGATTCTGACCTCGGCGCAGGTGCTGCAGATGCGCGCCGGCGGCGACGAGAAGGTGCGTCACATCGCCGACCGGATCAGTGCCAGCGGCCTCCGCATGAGCCGGATGATTCAGGACATGCTCGATCTGGCGAGGGCGCGGCTGGCCGGCGGCATTCCGATCGCGCCCCTGCCGACTGACCTGGCGGGGCTGATTCAGCGCGCGGTGCAGGAACATCAGAGTGCCAGTCCGGGGCGGGACATTCGCGTGTCGTGCATCGGCAACCTCTCCGGCGAATGGGATGGCGATCGGCTGTCGCAGGTGGCGTCGAACCTGATTGGCAACGCCATTCAACATGGCGACGACGACACGACCGTGCGCATTCACCTCGATGGCAGCTGCCACGACAAGGCGGTGTTCACCGTGGCCAACGCCGGCACGATTGACGCCGCCATCGTGCCACAGCTGTTCGAACCGTTCGGAGGTGGGCGGCGGCAGGCGGCGCATCGTGAGGGACTCGGCCTGGGCCTGTATATCGCGCAGCAGATCGTGGTGGCGCACGGCGGCACCATCGAAGTGCAGCAGGGACACGAAGGAGACACGGTGTTTGCGGTCACCGTCCCGCGTCGCGCTCCTTAGGCCGCGTGTTCCGTGCGTTCGCGCCCGCCGTAGCCGAGAAGGCCGCGGCTCTTGATCAACTCCGCCACTTCACGCGGTGTCATCGCTTCCCATCGGTCGTCGCCCGCCCTGAGTTTCGCCAGCACATCGCGCGAGTAGATCGACAGACACGCCTGCTCGAAGTCGCGCAACCCGAGCACGAGCTGATTCTCGAGCAGGTAGGCGTACAGGTGACGGAGCTCCGGTGACACGCGCAGGTTTCCGGCGGTCACCAGCGATCCGGTCGAGGCGTCGAGCAGCGGATAGGCGAACACCTTGAGGTCGTGCCGGAACAGACGCCCGAACGATTCGAGGATGCCGCCCTCGAGGTCGGCGTAGTACTTGTGGTCGAACAGCTCGCGCAGCGTCGGCACGCCCATGACGAGGCCGACCGGCTTCTTCGTGTGCCTGAACAGATAGGCGGCGAGCCGGTGATACTCCGCGTAGTTCGAGATCATCACCGTGCGTCCAAGCGTGGCCAGGATGTCGGCGCGATCGAGAAAGTCCTGCGCGTCGATGCCAGCCTCACCGTCGCTCAGATTCTTCAGCGTCATCTCGAACAGGCACAGCGTCTCCTGTCCCTGTACGCTCGGTTCCTGGATGAACTGGGCCTGCGCGCAGCGCAGCATGTCCACGGTCACGCGTGTCGCCGGGCGGAACGACCCGCGTTCAATCAGCACGCACTTGTTGCGAAGGACGTCTGACGGCTGCACCACATGCCCATCGGCGTTGAACATCGCCGCGTGGGTCAGTCCACGCTGCACCAGTTCGAGGCTCATGAGGCGGTTGTCGACGCCAGCGAACGCCGGGCCCGAGCACTCGATCATGTCGATTTCAACGCGGTCGCTCGTCAGGTTGTCGAGCAGCGATCCGACGACGGCCCTGGCGTCGGCGTGCAGGTACAGGGCCGCGTGCACCAGGTTCAGGCCGATGATGCCGAGCGTTTCCTGCTGCTGCTGCGCCTCGACATCGCGGAGTCGGACGTGCGCGGTGATTTCGGAGGTGGCGCCGCGCGGTTCCGTCTGAAAGCGGATGCCGAGCCAGCCGTGGCCGTCTTCCTGTCTGGAGTAGCTGCGCGTGGCGACCGTATCGGCAAACACGAAGAACGCCGTCCGGTCGCCGCGTTGCTCGTTCAGCCGCTCGTAGAGCAGACCGTACTCGTGCTCGAGCATCGTCTGCAGGCGGCGTCGGCTGACGTAGCGGTCGCTCGGCCCGTAGATGGCGTCCGAGAAGAGCATGTCATACGCCGACATGGCCTTGGCGATGGTGCCAGCGGCGCCACCGACGCGGAAGAACCAGCGGGCGACCTCCTGACCAGCGCCAATCTCGGCAAGCGTGCCGTACTTGGTCTTGTCGAGATTGATCGCCAGCGCTTTCGAGTGCGTATCCAGCGTGCCCTTGCTCATGTCGGAAAGACTCCGCTTCAGCAATCGGCGCGATGCGCGGGCGCTTGAAGCGGGTTGCCGGGAGTGCACGCGGGGGCGCGTATCCGAGATGTGGGCGGGCGGACTGTCGCGCGGGCGTCACTTCTCAGCGACGAGTCGTCCCTTGTGGTCCATGCCCGAGAGGTTCGAGAGAATGCGCGTGAGGTAATTGAGCGTTTCGTCGTAGCGCCAGCGTGGCACCGTGGGTGCCACCTGCTCGATGCTGGGCCACTGCCTCGGATCGAGCGCCCGTTCCGAGGCCACGCGCTGCGCGCGCAGGAGCGTGAAGCGTCCGGCGTTGTAGCTGCTCAACATGAACTCGCGCAGATGATCGACGACGGAGTCGTTGGTCCAGAGATTCCAGAGCTGCCGCGAATAGGCGATGCCGGCGGCGATGTTCCACTCGGGATGATCCCAGCGGCCGGTGATCTCCGGGTTCTTCGACCGAATCTCCTTGAAGGTCGTCGGCATCAACTGCATGATGCCGCGCGCACCGGCGCCGCTTCGCGCGCGCACCTGCAGGTTGCTTTCGGCAATGGCCTGCGCCTTGAAGAGCCGCCAGTCGAAGGCCGGGCCGAAATAGTGCTTCGAGTACTTGCGGAAGGTCTCGTCGTACTTGTCGGTGAGCGAGGCCTGGGCGAACGCGGGACCGGCAAGGACCGTCAGCGCGAGTGCCAGGCCAACGGTCCGGACCAGGGCGCGCATGTCAGTTGAGGGCCCCGCCCACGATGATGGCGATGGCGACGAAGATGGAGGCAATCACAATGCCGACGGCGACGTTCCCTTTTCTGAGTTCCGCCGGGAAATCGACTTCCGGCGTGAGCTTGTCGATGGCCCGGTACGACAGGAACATCAGCACCACGCCGAGCGCGGCGTAGCTGAAGTTGAGCGCGATGATTTGCCACTCCATCGT
>CADEEX010000481.1 GCA_902826465.1 uncultured Acidobacteriota bacterium | reverse complement strand
GCCAGCACCTAGTACACCCACCAGTCGGCTGAGGTTACAGCATCGACTGTGCTGAACCGAACATCATCGACCGACGGAATGCGCCATCGTTGAACACAGCTGCCGATCCACTTTTTTAACGGCGCAGGCCGGCTGCGCGCGGCACTGCGTTCCCGCATTCGACCGCACGACACGCATAGGCACACGCTGCGGTTTCACGCACGTTCGTTGTCACTGTGGCTTCCGCCACGCAGAGAGGTTGTCCGTCATGAGAACAGGTCATATCCGTTCGCTCACGCTCATCGCCGTCGCACTCGTCGCGTTCACGGCCAATGTCTTCACGCAAGACCGATCCCCGGCCATCCTGAGCACGGTGGAAGTACAGCGCCTCATCTCGCGGGCTGAGCCAGGCGATCACGCCGGACTCAACGCCCACTTCGCGGCGCTCGCCGACGAGTATGACGCTGAGGCCAAGCGGCACACGGCCATGCAGCAGGCGTACGCCCGCAATACAAAGACGATGCCCGCACTGGGGACGGGCATGAGCGCGCACTGTAAGCGCCTCGCCGATCTCAGTATGGCCTCGGCCACCGCGTCACGGGAAATGGCTGCCGGACACAAGACGTCCGCGGCGGGGGGCACGTACGTCGCGCCGGCCTCGAACGTGCCGTCCCGCAACACTCACGCAGGCGCCGCGCCCGCCGAGAAGGCAATGATCGATCTCGCGGCAACCGCGTCGACGGCGGCGGACCATCGCAAGTTGGAGGAGTACTTCACGGCGCTGGCGACACGGTACGACGGTGAAGCGGCGGACCATGCCGCTTACGCGAAGTCGTGGAAGAGCAGCACCAAGGTGGCCACCGCCGCCACGAGCGCCGCGCACTGCGAACGCATCGCAGCGCAGCGCACCGACGCAGCGAAGGAAGCCCGCGAAGCGGCCGCGATGCATAAGGGCCACGCGGCGCAGGCGAAATAGCCAGACAGCGATCTGACGTTCGCCCTTCCCTTTCGGCGCTCAGCGTGAGCAAGAGTGTCGAGAGGGAAGAACGAACGGCATTCACAAGGATACCCGCCTCAATCGAAGGGCGTTGCCGATGACTGAGACCGAGCTGAGCGTCATCGCCGCGCTGGCAATCATCGGGCTGAGGAGTAGTCCAAACCACGGATAGAGAATTCCTGCCGCAATCGGAACGCCCGCCACGTTGTAGATGAACGCAAAGAACAGGTTCTGTCTGATGTTCCGCATCGTCACGCGGCTGAGCCGCCGGGCGCGTACGATGCCTCGAAGGTCCCCCTTGACCAGGGTGACCCCGGCGCTCTCCATGGCCACATCTGTCCCGGTGCCCATCGCGATGCCCACGTCTGCCTGCGCGAGCGCAGGCGCGTCGTTGATGCCGTCTCCGGCCATCGCCACACGCTCGCCACTCGCCTGCAGGCGCTTGATCACCTCTGCCTTCTGATCGGGCAGCACATCGGCTTCGATCCGATCGATCGCGACGGACTTCGCGACGGCCTCCGCAGTCGTGCGATTGTCACCAGTGAGCATCACCACCTTGATGCCTTCCCGGTGCAAGGCTTCGATAGCTTCGAGAGTGGTGGGCTTGATCGGATCGGCGACGCCGACGAGTCCCGCCATCCTTCCGTCGACCGCGACGAACATGACGGTCTGGCCCTCGCGTCGAAGTTCCTCCGCTCGCGCCTTTAACTCACCGTCGATGCCGAGCGCCTCCATGTGCTTCAGATTCCCAATGGCCACCGTGCGCCCGTCGACGGTGCCGGTCACGCCCTTGCCTGTGGCAGACGCGAAGTTCGTGACCTCGGACATATCAACGTTCCGCTCGCGCGCGCCTCCGACAATGGCTGCCGCGAGCGGATGTTCGCTCACATGCTCGAGACTCGCGGTCAGGCGTAGCAGCGTGGCGGCGTCGATCCCCGGCTGGGGCTCGATCGTGACGAGCTTTGGCTTGCCCTCGGTGAGGGTGCCGGTCTTGTCCACGACGATGGTCGTGACCTTCTCGAGGATCTCCAGCGCCTCGGCGTTGCGAATGAGTACGCCGCCTTCGGCACCCCGGCCGGTACCGACCATAATCGACATAGGGGTCGCCAGGCCGAGTGCGCAGGGGCACGCGATGATCAAGACGGCGACCGCATTGACGAGTGCGTGCGCGAGTCTCGGCTCGGGCCCATAGCCTGCCCAGACGATGAACGTGATGACCGAAACGGCGATGACGATCGGCACGAACCAGCCGGCCACCGTGTCGGCGAGCCGCTGGATGGGCGCACGGGATCGCTGCGCCTCACTGACCATGCGGACGATCTGTGCGAGCAACGTGTCGCTGCCGACTCGCTCCGCCCGCATGATGAATGCGCCGGTCCCGTTCACCGTGCCGCCCGTCACTTTCGCGTCCTGCGTCTTCTCGACCGGAATGGGCTCGCCGGTGACCATCGATTCGTCGACGGTCGACGTGCCTTCGAGCACGACGCCGTCGACCGGCACGCGCTCACCTGGCCGGACTCGCAGTCGATCGTCGACAACCACCTGCTCGAGGGGAATGTCCTGTTCCGCGCCGTCCGCCCCGATCCTGCGGGCCGTCTTTGGCGTGAGACCGAGCAGATTGCGGATTGCGGCGCCGGTCCGGCTGCGGGCGCGCAGTTCCAGCACCTGTCCCAGGAGCACCAGGACGACGATGACCGCCGCAGGCTCGAAATACACAGCCACCGAGCCGTTCATGCGGAACGAGTCGGGAAAGAGCCCGGGCGCGATCGTCGCCACGACGCTGAACACATAGGCTGCGCCGACGCCGAGCGCGATCAGCGTGAACATGTTCAAGTAACGGTTCACGACTGACGCCCAGCCGCGTACGAAGAACGGCCACCCGCCCCACACGACAACCGGGGTGGCGAGCGCGAACAGCATCCAGTTCAACCAGCCGTGCGGAAGCATGGTTTGCAAAGGCTGGCCCGGCAGGAACTCCGAAACCATGAATGCCAGGATCGGCGCCGTCAACACAGATGACCACCTACACCGGTGCGTCATGTCGTCGAGTTCGGGATTCTTCTCTTCGAGCGTGACGGTTCGTGGCTCGAGCGCCATGCCGCAGATCGGGCATGCGCCAGCGGCATCCCGCACGATCTCCGCGTGCATCGGGCATGTCCACTCAACTTTTGTGACGGGCGCCACGTCGATGGGTTCGAGCGCCATTCCGCACTTCGGGCACGCGCCGGGACCCTTCTGGCGCACCTCCGGATCCATCGGACACGTGTACTCGCGCCCCATGTCGGCGGGTGTAGCTG
>CADEEX010000480.1 GCA_902826465.1 uncultured Acidobacteriota bacterium | reverse complement strand
GAGGAAGACGCCGTCGACGGGCACATCTACCTTCCCGTCGGTCTGGCCAGCGTTCGGAGCTACGCGCGTCCGAGCCCCGGCACGGACGTGTGGGGCCATCTGATCGCACAACCGGCCTCAGCCACCACGGCTGACAGCCTCGTGGGCGATCTGTTCCTGATGGACGGAGGCGGTCAGGTCCTGCTCGAAGCGCGCGGCCTGTGCCTTCAGCGTCTGAAGTCGGCACGATCCGCGGGTAGCCACGACGCCAGCGATTGGCTCTACGAGACGCGGTGGCACGCGAAAACGCTGCCACCGAAAGGGCCGTCGTCGAGTCACCGCGGCCGTTGGCTCATCCTGGCGGATCGCGGTGACGTTGGGACGGCCGTCGGCGCACTCCTCGAGGCGCAGGGCGAGACCGTGGTCACCATCGGTGCCGACGCGTACGGGGCGGCGCAGCCGGAAGACTTCGAGCGCCTGCTGAGGGACGCGTTCGGCGACACCCCGCCTCGAGGGCTTGTGCATTTATGGAGTCTGGACGCGCCGCAGACCGACGGCATGACGATCGAAGCGCTCGAAGCGGCGCAAGCGCTGGGAAGCCGCAGCGTGCTCCACCTGGTGCAAGGCCTCAAGCGAACGGGGTGGCGGCAGGCGCCGCAACTGTGGCTGATCACCAGAGGCGCCCAGGCGGTAGGGCCGACGCCCGCCCCCATCAACGTCAGTCAGTCGCCGATCCTGGGGCTGGGACGCGTCATCGCGATCGAACACGCGGAACTGCGCTGCACAGAAGTCGATTTGGGCCCTGACGATGAACAGGCAGAGATCGCCGCGCTTGTCGCCGAGTTGGTCGCCGACGATGTCGAGCGTCAGCTGGCGCTGCGGGGAGAGACCCGTTATGCCGCCCGTCTGGCCCGGTGGTCGCCGGACACGGCCACGCCGACTCTGACTCGGGCTGGCGATCGGCCGTTCCGTCTCGAAAGCGACAAGCCCGGAATCCTCGACCACATGTCGTTGCGCGCCACGACGCGCAGATCGCCCGGTCCTGGCGAGGTCGAGATTGAGGTGGCGGCGGCAGCGCTCAACTTCAACGACGTGCTGAAGGCGCTGGGTCTCTATCCGGACCTTCCTCCGGGGCCGGTCCCGTTGGGCAGTGAATGCGCGGGCACCGTCGTGGCCGTGGGCCCCGAGGTGGAAGGACTACGGGTGGGGCAGACGGTGTTCGCGATCGCCGGAGGGAGCATCGGTACCGTCGTGACCACGCCAGCTCCGATGGTGGCCCTGACACCTCCGGGCGTCACCATGGAAGAAGCCGTCACGCTGCCCATCGTCTTCATGACGGTCATCTACGCGCTGAAGCATCTGGCCCATCTGGCGCCTGGCGAGCGCGTGCTGATTCACGCGGCCGCGGGCGGCGTCGGCCTGGCGGCGATACAAGTCGCGAAGCAGGCGGGGGCCGAGATCTTCGCCACCGCAGGCACGCCGGAGAAGCGCGCGCTTCTCGAATCGCTCGGGATCCGTCACATCATGGATTCGCGCTCGGTGGCCTTTGCCGACGAAGTGATGGCCCGCACCGGCGGCCAGGGCGTCGATGTCGTGCTCAACTCGTTGGCTGGAGAGTTGATGGTGAGGAGCCTCGGTCTTTTGGCTCCCTACGGACGCTTCCTGGAGTTGGGCAAACGCGATCTCTACGAGAACCGTCGTGTCGGACTGTGGCCATTTAGAAAAGGCGTCTCATATCTGCCAGTCGATCTGGCGGGGCTGGCGGTCGCGCGCCCCGCTCAATTCCACGACCTGTGGCACGAGGTGACGCAGGAGATGGCGGCGGGAGTCTGGCAGCCGCTGCGACACCAGGTTTTTCCGGTCAGCGATGCGGTGAACGCGTTTCGAGAGATGGCTCGGGGCAAGCACATCGGAAAGGTGGTGCTGTCGATGCGAGACCGGGCCGAGGCCTTGATCGCACCGGCTGCGACGGTCTCCTTCAGCGCCGACGCCACTTACATGATCACGGGCGGCCTCGGCGCGTTGGGTCTGCAGGTGGCGAAGTGGATGGTGGAACGTGGCGCGCGTCACCTGACACTGGTCGGACGGAGCGATCCGTCCGAGAGTGCCCGCGCCGCGGTGGCCGCGTTGCAGGAGGCAGGCGCGCAGGTGGCGATCGTCCAGGCCAACGTGTCGTCAGCGAGCCAGATGGCCCAGGTGTTTGCCGACATCGATCGTGATCGGCCGTCGCTCCGCGGCATCATCCACGCGGCAGGTGTCATCGACGATGGGCTGCTCCTGAAGCAGGATTGGAAGCGGTTCACCGATGTCATGGCCCCCAAGGTGTCAGGAAGCTGGAATCTTCACACGCTGACGCTCGGCCTGAAGCTGGACTTTTTCGTGATGTTCTCGTCGATGGCCGCCGTGCTCGGTTCGATCGGTCAAGGCAGTTACGCGGCGGGCAATGCGTTCCTGGATAGCCTGGCCGCGTATCGCCACGCCAACGGTCTGCCAGGGTTGAGCATCAACTGGGGGCCATGGGCCGACGTAGGGATGGCTGCGTCTCACCAGGGCGCGCGCAAGCAGACTGCGCTGATGGGCGTCAGCCCGATCGCGCCGGAGGCCGGACTGCAGATCCTCGAACGGCTCTCGTCCCACTCATCGCCGCAGGTTGGTGTGATGTCGGTGGACTGGCGCGAGTTCCCAGCGGGTGCCGCCGCGTCGTCGCTGCTGTCGGATCTGATCAGCCAGGGCGCCCATGCCGATTCGGCGGCGACCCGCGGCAGCGGGAACAGGCAGCTTCTGGAGGCGCTGTTCAAGGCGGCGCCTGAGGGACGCCAGGCCATGCTCGAAACCTATCTGCGCGAGCAGCTCGCACAGGTCCTGGGGTCGTCGGCGTCCGAACTCGATGTCCAGCAGCCGCTTGCCAATCTCGGCATCGACTCACTGATGGCCGTCGAATTACGGACCAGAATCCAAACGGACTTGACGGTGGCGTTGCCGATCGAAAACGTCCTCGAGGGACCCTCCTTGCGTCGGATGGCCACCCTTCTGCTGGAGCAGTTGAGCGCGAAATGGCTCGCGGATGCCCCCGGCACCATCGACGCCGATTCAGACTGGGAAGTGCTCACCGTATGACTCTGCCAGTCGCGCTCCCGAAGGCGATACGACTGAATCCGCTACAGCTCTGGCGCAGCATCTCCCACCCGCTCATGTTTCACGGCTGGCTGCGTGAGCGTGTAGGACCCGTGGCGCCGATCCGGGTCCAGGGATCGGATCACGTGATGGTCCTCACGGCTGAAGGCGCTAGGGACG
>CADEEX010000479.1:1759-3283 GCA_902826465.1 uncultured Acidobacteriota bacterium | reverse complement strand
CGCGCAGAAAATCGATGCGCAGGTCGCGGGTGCTTTTCGTCGCTGTGAGTACGCGCAGCATTCGCTGCCGAAATGAGCAAGTACGGTACCGCTGGCAGAGACGCGTGCTCGAGCTTGCCCGACAACGCGCGTCGTGCGGATCGGCCCTGAAAGCCCGTGATTCCGCAGTGCGTGCGAACACGCACCGTGAACCGTTCCCCATGGGCACGATCTTGAGCGAGTCGCGGAAGGCGCTGAGACGTGCGCGAATGCGCCGAGAGCCTTCTCAGTGTGGAAAAGTTACACGGATCTGTGGATGGGGCGCTTCATGCCCCGAGCAGCGATCGCAATTCGCGCACATTCGTCAGCGTCTCCAGGCGATCGATCTGATCAATCAATGTTTCTGTCCGTCGCGCACCGATCACTGGCAGCATGAGGTCGCGGGCCTTGGCTGCGACCTGAGCGGTATTCAACGGATTCTCTTTGCTGCCGGACGCGTGCGGCGTGAAGTGCCGGAACGATTCGCCCGTCGTCAATGTCACTTCGACTCGTGCACTGCGAGGGGCGTCTGGATTCATCAAGCCGCGATCGGCCACCAGTTGAATCCGTCGCTGGACCGCCTGCACCTGGCCGTCGCTCATCCGCTCTCGCGCGTGACTGTTCGCGAAGGTCACGGCACCATCAATGAGAGCGACCGCAATGATGTACTGCAGGTTCACATCCGGCATCGCGCTGTTGTCGACGATGCGCGCGCCGTCTTCTGGAAGCGAGACGACGATCTTCTGCACCGTCGATGTCGTGAAGGCGTGGTCTTTCTTGAGGGCCAGGAAGGAGTCGACCGCCGCCTGAATCGGATAGCCGACCGAGTATGGCTTGATCGCCGTTTCTGTGACGAAGAACCGCGTGCCCAGAGTGGTGACCATTTCCTCAGGATGCGGATTCGCGGAAAGAGCCTGCAACATGTTGTGCGGTCCGTCGAGCACATCGGCGACGCCGGTGAAGCCGGCCTGCACCATGGTCACGGCGGTGACGCCGTTACGGGCGCCCATGCCGGCAAAGTCGAACGCCTTCTCCACGTGATCCTCGTCGCTCACCCAGCTCCACAGCCCCGACATCTGCTGGGCCGCGTATGAGATCGCGAAGCGCATTTCCCGTTCGTCGAACGGCGCCAATGCGCCGGCGGCGCCAAGCGCCGTGAAGGTGGCGCTCGTGCCCTCGGCGCTCCGATGCGTCGCTCGCACGTGATCGGCGCCGAGCGCGTTCAGCACCCGGCAGCCAAGGTCGTAGCCGAGGGTCACGGCGCGGATGACATCCATGCCCGAGCGACCCTCGCGCTCGGCCATCGCCAGCGCCACAGGCACCGCCACCGATCCGGGATGCGCCTTTGTGACGGGATCGACATCGTCGGTCTCGTCGGCATGCGCGAGCATGGCGTTGACGAGCGCGGCGTTCACGGCGGTGGTGCGGGCATTCGGGGTCAGCACTGTGGCTTCTGGTGTGCCGCCAATGGGGCGAGCGGCGGCGATGGCCTTGTCGCATGGCAGG
>CADEEX010000479.1:0-1749 GCA_902826465.1 uncultured Acidobacteriota bacterium | reverse complement strand
GAGATCTTGGCGGCAACCGTGTCGAGGATGCGGTGCTTGGCTTCCCGTACGGTGTCAGGTGGCAGCGTCGCGGTTCGCGCGCTCACCATATACCGCGCCAGCCGGCCCGTGACGTCCGCGTGCCTCGGTGTCGTGGCACTCTGCACGAGCCCTGAGGCGGCGGCCTGTCGTGGCCACGGCCAGGTCGTCCCGCCAACGGCCGCGGCGATGCCTTTCAAGCAGTTTCTCCGGCTGACACGTGTGAGGGGCATGAAGGACTCCAGTTGCGGCTGTCGAAGGACGAACGCGCGGGCCTCACTATAGCTCCGCGGCCCTGCGGTCAGGCGAAGCGAGACCTGTGCATCTGCGGGGTTTTCCGTCAACTGCCGCGTATAGAGTCGGAGGCACAAGTTTATGAAGATTCAACACTCGTTCGTGGCGGGAACGGCCCTGGCGCTGGCATGCGCGGTGGGCCTCGGCATCACTGGACAGGCGGCGGAGCCGAAGCCGGCGGCGGGTGAGCCGACGCTCGCCGAACTGCGGACCGCGACCGCCCGTTTCCGGGATATCAAGGTGGCGCTGGCCGAAGGCTACATCCCCGACCCGATGAACATGTGCGAAACCGCGGCGGTGATGGGGCGACCGGCAGCGCTCGGCGCCATGGGCATTCACTATTTCCGGCCAGACCTGCTCGGCGTCACTGCGCCACCGTCGCCAAAGGTGGATGGCAATGGCACACACACCGATTTCCGCACGCCGGCCGTGCTGATCTACGAGCCGACCGCCAGCGGTGGGCTTGAACTCGTGGCGATCGAGAACCTGGTGTTCCAGGCGTCGTGGCGGGCTGCCGGTCACACCGCGCCGCCAACCTTTTACGGTGAACCGTGGGATGCGATGAGGGACGACCCGTCGACCGCGCTTGACGAAGCGCATATGTTCGCGCCGCACTTCGATCGGCACGTGTGGCTGTATCGCGAGAATCCAAGCGGGTTGTTTGCGCAGTTCAATCCGACGGTGAGTTGCGCGCATCACAAGGGCGGCGCGCATGTTCACTGATCGCATTCTGCGAGGCGCCCGGATTCTGGGATGCTCTCCTTGACATTCTAGGAGTCGTGATCTTATTCTCCTTGCCATTCTAGGAGAGTAACCGTGACGACGCCCACTGAGGTGCTGCAGGGCACACTTGACCTCTTGATCCTCAAAGCCATCTCGCTCGGACCACTGCACGGTTACGGCGTGTTACTCCGCATTCAACAGGTGTCCGGCGACCGCCTGCAGATCCAGCAGGGCTCGCTCTATCCGGCGCTGGCGAGGCTCGAGCACCAGGGCATGATCCTGTCGGAGTGGGGCGAGTCCGAGAACAAGCGACGCGCCAAGTACTACCGATTGAGCGTCAAGGGCAAGCGACAGTTGCAGGCCGAAATGAAGTACTGGGGCGGGCTAGTCGAGGCCATCACCCTCGTGCTGAAGGCCGCCCCGGGAGACCTGTGATGGTGGCAGCGCGCCTGCGCTCATTCCTCCGCACGCTGTTCCGTTGGCGGGGCGTCGAGCAGGAGATGAACGAAGAGTGGCAGTTCCATCTCGAGGCGCGTGCCGCTGATCTTGCGGCGTCCGGCATGTCGCAGCGCGACGCCGAGCGGCGGGCTCGGGTCGAGTTCGGCGACACCAGCCGCTGGGTAGAGGACATTCGCAGCGTCCGCGGTCTGCGCTGGATCGACGAAGGCCGACGCGATCTCGTCTATGCCGGCCGGCAGATGCGTCGTGCGCCAC
>CADEEX010000478.1 GCA_902826465.1 uncultured Acidobacteriota bacterium | reverse complement strand
CGGTGCAGGTCGGTATCGTCGCCACCGGCGGCGCGGTGCGCCTCACTGGATCCGGACTCGGATGCCCGACGTGGCCGCGCTGTACGCCAGAGACCTTCATCGTGATGCCCGAACAGGGCATGCATGGAGCCATTGAATTCGGCAACCGGATGCTGACGTTCGTGCTCACGGCGGTGGCGTTGCTGGCGGTGCTGTTCGTGGTGAAGCTGCGCGCGCGTCGGCCCGATCTGTGGCGCACGTCGCTGATTCTCGCCGCCGGCATTCCGGCGCAGGCCGCGCTCGGCGGTCTCACCGTGCTCACCGGCCTCAACCCGTGGCTGGTCGGCGCGCACTTCATCGTCTCGGCGGCGCTGGTATCGGTGGCGACGCTGTTCGTGTTGCAGACCCGGGACGTCGTTCAGGCATCTGGGCGCGTGCCGGTGTCGTTGACGCGCCTCGGTGCTGCCGTCGCGATCGCGGCGACGATCACGCTGCTCGTTGGTGTGGTGACGACCGGCGCAGGGCCACACGCCGGAGACGCGGCGACACCGCGCAACGGCCTCAACCTGGTGCAGCTGCAGCATCTGCACAGCTATCCGGCGTACGCGATGCTGGCGCTGACGCTGGCGCTGGTGACGCTCGTGGCACGTACCGGGATCGCCCCACTGCGCACGCTCGCCTACGGGCTCCTGGGGCTTCAGCTCGGGCAGATCGCCCTCGGCGTGACGCAGGCACGGCTCGGCGTGCCGGCGTTGCTCGTCGGCGTGCACATGGTGCTCGCCTGCCTGATTGTGGCCACGCTCACCGCGCTGGTGTCGCGGCTGCGCGACGCCAGCGCGTCCAAGATCGCTCGGGACGCCAGCGCTCTCTAGCCAGGTTTCCCGTCTCCGCCGAGGCACTCCTCAGTATTTCTTCTCGTACACGCGGAGGTCGTTCGAGTATGGCGTTCCGTTGGCGCTCTTGCCGGTGCCAGTGAAGGACAGCGTCTTCCCGTCGCTCGATACCTCCATGCGTCTCGTGGCCGTGAGCTGACCGCTCCGAATAACGTCTATGTCTGCGGACCGTGGGCCGGTGCGCTTGAAGGTCAGATGGCGGGGGTCGCCTCCTTCGGTTGGAAGAGGATTCCCGTCGAAACTGTAGTGATGCACCTCAGCACGGCCATTGCCTTCGTTGATCATCACCAGCGTCGATTTCAGACCGCCCGGCTCGCCGACGATCACGACCATTTCGCCGCGCGGTGCCGTTCCGCGCGTGACCGATGATTTCGCATGGTTCATTTCCCACACGCCAAGCAACGGGTCGCTCTGCGCAGTGACGCGCCCGCGTAACGCAATCGCAGCGAGCGTGACGATAACGAGCACTCCTCTTCGATGCATAGACACCTCCATGACGCCTGGTGTCGGCCGCTACGCCCCGGGCTTCCTGTAGGCGGAGTGCTTGCTCACCGCGTGGTCCATGTCCTCAATCGTCAGCAGTGTCGTGGTCTTCGTTTCCGCGGCGCCTGACGCGGTGACGGCAAGGCTGACCGCCGCCATGCTGATGGCGTCGGGCATGTCGCACACGCAGACCACATCCTGCGCGCCGAACGAGAAGTAGAACGAGTCGAGGTGGCCGCCGAGCGATTCGGCCGTGTGCTTGGCCGCCTGATAGCGCTTGGTGCCACCGTCGATGTGCAGGCCACGGGCGCCTTCAGGGGTGTAGTTCACTTGCAGCAGAAACTTGGGCATGTATCTCCTTCAGACAGTTCGTCGGGCTCTACGTAAGGACGCGGAGGACAGAGTGTAGCCCGTAACACTTCGATCACCGCCCTGCCATTGATCTGCCACACAATCAAGTTGTCATCCACAGCATCCGATGAAGCGGGTATGGGCGGAAGCCAGCGCGCTCATGAAAGGATGCAGCACGATGACAAGTGGGATTAGCAGCAGTTGCGGTGCCATCGACTCCGGTGCCCGTCAGTCCTTCTTCAAGAAGATGGACGGCGACGGCAACGGCAAGGTGACGAAGGATGAAATGAAGGCGGCGTTCGAGGCTCGCACTGAAGGACCGCACGGTCCTGGCGGTCCGCCCCCTGGCGGCAAGGGAATCGACGAATTGTTCGCCGAGATCGACAGCAATGGTGACGAGGCGATCGACGAAGACGAAGACGCCGCGTTCCGTGCGGCGCACGACGCCGAGCGGGTCGCACGCCAGCATGAATCGATCGATCTGATGCGGGAGCTGCTGTCGATGCTCGACACAGACAGCGACGGCAGCCTGTCGAGTACGGAACTCTCGGCGCTGTTTGGCGACAGCGGCGAGAGCACCACCTCGGCATTCTCGGCGACGGCGTAGTAGGAAAGCGAAAGCAGGCCCGGGGTGTCTCCGGGCCTGCTTTCGGTAGCTGCTCCCATCACTGCTGATCGCAGCGTCAGCGCGGCTCGTCGCGATCGTACACGAGCCGGAACGGCGACCGCCGTCCCCCTGGTCCACCTTCCATCGTCGTCGTCACCGTCAGTTGCGCCGTCTCAGGGCTGATGGTGTGCACGCGCACGGCCTTCATGCCGTCGAAAAGGGCAATCTCCTGACGCAGTTCGCCCTTGTCCCACTTGGTCTTCGTTTCGATGGTGCCAGCGGTGAGCTGGTGCTTTTCCTTCTTGTCGTTCGGCAGGTAACGCACCGACCGTCCTTCGTTATCCGTGAAAACGATGGTGCCGTCGTCACGGCCGGTGACGATCCAGTGCGGGACGGGCATCATCAATTCCTGCATCAGCGCCCGCCTCTTTTCCATTTCTTCTGGGTCGATCGACGGTGCGCCGCCGCGCCCGCCGCCTCCAGGGCCGCCGAAGCCTCCGCCACCGCCACCGCGGGGTCCACCGAAGCCTCCGCCGCCAGGCGGTCCACCGACGCCGCCACCGGGTGGCCCACCGCGTCCACGGCCGCCCCCTTCGCGACCGCGACCTCGCCCCTCGGCCCCATCAGGCGGAGTCGTGCTCAGCTCGCGATTGAGCGTCCAGCCCCCGAAGTAGGCCACGTGTTCCTGCTGAACATTCGGCTGCGCCGCAGGAGCCACCGCCGTCACGACGCTCAACGTGGCGACACCGAACCAGTTTGCTATGCGAGCGTTTATACGTCCCCTCAACACGCGTGTACGTGCCTGCATGTGATCGACTTTGACAGGGATCTATTGCGCTGACGATGAGAGGACTGTGAAAAGTCTGTGAACGGGCGTATGCGCGGAACGACGCTTGCTCGCCACTGGGCTCATCATGGCGAGACGCGCTGTTTTGTCCCCTCCTCTGGTCATTCTCCGTCGCCATCTACGGACCTG
>CADEEX010000477.1:2310-3308 GCA_902826465.1 uncultured Acidobacteriota bacterium | reverse complement strand
CGTGCATGGTCGCGGCAGAAACTCATACGCGTTGGTATAGGCCACGCTCAACCGGTCGCTGTTCTGATACTCGACCGCCAGCTCGCTGTACAGCGTACGCGTCTCACGCCGCCCGGTCGAGTTCTCGATGTCGTTCGCCGAGACGATGGCCGAAAACTTGCGGACCGACGGAATGGCTTTCGGACGAGGGCTGAAGCGCGCCTGGACGAAGCTCTTGCGCATGTCGGGGCGCCGGACGAAGCCCACCTCCGGATTGAAGTTGGGATCGACCACCAGACGCTCAACCTGCAGGCCATAGCGGTCGCCGGTGTAGTCGAGTTGACCGCGGTAGCTCTGGTCGCGACCCTCCCGGCCATCGGTTTGACTGCGGGCCCAGTAGGTGGCGATGGTGAAGTCGGTGAAGAACGAAAACGCACCGTCAACGCCGACCAGATCATTGCGGCCAAGGCCCGCTTGCGCTTTCGACCGACCGGTGTAAATCGCGCCGATGTTGCTCCGCCGCAGCACATCGCGCTTGACGCGAATGACGGAAAAGTTGGTCGCCTCGGCGCCGCCGAGCGGATCGTCGGCGGACTCGATATTGAGCAGACCAAGGCTGAACTTGCCGGCCCGCCCAGTGACGCGCCCCCCGGCATCGAGTGGCACCTGGCGGTTTCCATTGATACCGACCCGCCGACTGTAGAACAGCACCGGCGTATCGCCGGCGCCCTGACTCGCCCCGGTCGTGCCGACCGTGAACAGCGTCTGATTTTCGAGGAAGAAGTCGCGCTTCTCCGGGAAGAACAGGCTGAACCGCGTCAGGTTCACCTGCTGCTCGTCGGCTTCGACCTGCGCGAAGTCGGGATTATAGGTGACGTCAGCGGTGAGACCCTGCGTCAGGCTGAACTTCAAGTCGAGGCCGACATCGCCAGAGAGGTCGTGGGCGGTCACCGGCGCGGTCGTCAGGTCGGTCGTCAGGTTGCTGGTGACGTACGGCTTCAGCTGAATGTTCTTCGAAC
>CADEEX010000477.1:0-2300 GCA_902826465.1 uncultured Acidobacteriota bacterium | reverse complement strand
GCCGGCGCTTCGATGCGGACCAACGTCGCCGCGCGCGACGACTGCGTGACGGCGTTCACGCCGCGGGCAGGCGGTAACAGCGTGAGCGACGACAGCTCGTTCTTCCAGCGATTGTTGCGCTGCGCGTTGAAGCCCCAGACCTGCGCGCCCCCCTGCGGATAGCGCAGCGACTTGAACGGAACGACCGCCTCGAACGACCACCCGCCATCGAAGCGTCCGGTGCTGACCGACCAGACTGGATTGAAATCGGTGTTGTATTGCCGTTCGTTGGTGTACTGACCATCGAAACGCCCGCCAATCGGCGTCACGACGAACAACGTGCCGTCGCGTCGGTTATAGAAGGTGTCGAAGATGAAGGTGACCGCGTCGTTGTTGCTGTAGATCGCGTTGTTATCGCGGCGCAATTCGTTGGCGACCATCCGTTCCAGACTGCTCTCCCAGCAGCGCACCGACACATACACGTTCGCGTCGTCGAACAGCAACCAGGCCTCTGTGCGCTGCGATGGCGGTGTGCCGTTCCGCGGATCGACCAGGACGAAGTCCGAGATTGGCGGAATGGTGCTGTACACCTCGTCGTCGAGGCGGCCGTCAACGCGCAGAGGACTGACCAGACGCACCGCCCGGACCGTGGCGCGTCCTGCGGCGTCCCGGCTGACCACGGCTGGCGCCACCGGCGCTGCCGGCGCGTCGGCGACGAAGCGCGGCAAGGCGGGACCAAGGCGCGCGGCCTCCTGTGCAGCCGCCACACACTCGCCGGCTCCCAGCGCGGCGAGGAACGCGAGCGCGACAAGGCGGTCGCCGAATCGCTGGCAGTCAAACAGCGATCCGGGGCGTGGTGAATAGGCGACCATGGCTGCCACGGGGGCTCGCCAGTCTAGGACTAGCGACCCTGGCCAGATGTCGCAAGTTGTCGCACGCTGAGAACGTCGATTCTTCTGGTAGATTCACCCCACACGTTCCGCCGATGGCGCAGCCTGAGAGGAGATCCGATGAACCAGTTCAACCGTCGCCAATGGCTACACACGGTGGGGGTGGGCGCCATCGGCTCCGCGCTGCTCTCTTCTCGTGACGTCGACGCCCAGCAGGTCAGTTGGAGCCGGCAGAAAAAACGGGTCCGCGTTCTCGGATCTGAGATGGCGTACTACGAAATTGGCGAGGGGCGTCCGATCGTCTTTCTCCATGGGAATCCGACGTCGTCATATCTCTGGCGCCGGATCATTCCACACGTGCAGCACCTTGGCCGATGCATCGCCCCCGACCTGATTGGCATGGGCGACTCGGCACCCTTGCCTGACAGCGGTCCCGATCGCTACACGTTCAAAGAACATCAGCGGTATCTGTTCGCCCTCTTCGAGGCGATCAGGGTGGGCACCGATGTCACGCTCGTGGTTCACGACTGGGGCTCCGCGCTGGGACTGACCTGGGCCGAGGCACGCCCGAGCCGCGTTCGGGCCATCGCCTACATGGAAGCGATCATCGAGCCGCCAGGGGCACCGAGACCAGCGCCCGCCCCCGGTTCGACGTTTGCCGTCTATCGATCGCCGCAGGGAGAGCAGGCGGTACTCCAGGAGAATCGGTTCGTTGAAAGCCTGATCTCCGGCCTGGAACCCTATTTGACGCCAGAAGACTCGGCCGAGTACCGGCGACCGTATCTCGTCCCAGGCGAGAGCCGACGGCCGACCCTGACCTGGCCTCGGGAGCTACCGCTTGGAGGGCAACCCAAAGAGACGTACGACATCGTGCGCCAGTATTCCGATTGGTTGGCCGGTGAGACAACCATCCCCAAACTGTTCGTTCGGGCGGTCCCAGGTGCCCTGCTTGCGCGGGCCGAAGCGCTGACATTTGTCAGGACGTTCAAACGCCAGACAGAAGTGACCGTGTACGGCCCTCACTTCGTTCAAGAAGTGTCTCCCGATGCCATTGGTCGCGCGCTGGCTCGATGGCTGACATCCCTCGGATAGCGACACTCACTAGGTCGATTCTGCAGCGCTCCCAATGGCAGCGGCCAGCCGAGCATGATCGCCGCAATGGCGAAGTTGTCGTCGGTGATCACCCTGTCAGCCGCTTCCTTCGCGACCGCGGTCCCGTGATGCCCATGGCAATGCCAATGTCGGCCTTCTTGAGAGCCGGGGCATCGTTGACGCCGTCGCACCTTCGACGAATGAGCCGCAACTCCGAGCCGTGGAAGAGTTCCTGCGACGCACTCTTCGAAACAGAAGAAATCAGGGTGCTGTGAGGACGTTCGTTGAGTCTCGGCTCAGAAGCCCGCCGCCCTGCGGCGTATCAAGGCTCGTACGTTC
>CADEEX010000476.1 GCA_902826465.1 uncultured Acidobacteriota bacterium | reverse complement strand
TCTCAGCGGCGCGCCGGCGAACGCGGAAATTGTCGAGTCGGTTCAGTGTGAAAGGGGAAGACGACTACGCGAGTGGCGGTGCGCGGCCGCACGATAAATCGTACGGCGCACTGACGATGTCAGCACCGGGAAGACGGAACGGTCGATCAAGCGAGCGACGAGGCGCAGCAGCCTGTGCGGCAGTCTCGACGAGCGCCGACGTGCGAGACGTGGGCGGCGTTGTCGACCCCACCGACACCCTGGCGCTCGCAACGACTCCGTCGTCGTCGCCGGCCTGATCGGCTTCAGTCGACGTCGACCGCTGGAGCCCGCCGCGTGCGCTCCGCGATGACAGCGTGCGGTTCGCCGTCGCGTGCGACGGCGCATAGGCATCCGCATCGCGCACCGGCCAGAGGCACAACCCGCACAGGACCACACATGTGGCGACAAATGCCAGCGCGCGGTTCGACGTCGTGATGCAGGTCATGAAGGCTGGTGCCTGTTCGGCGCATGATATTTTATAACCAAACCGTAAGGAAACACACATCAGTCTTTCCCGACGGCCGCCGCCGGTTCGGCACACGGCGCCCGAGGACCACTCGCCGGGCCCGACTCCTCAAACTCCAGATAGGAGATCAGCGTGTGGTAGCTGATGCCAAGTTCCCGCGCGGTCCGGCGTTTGTTGCCCACACAGCGCGCGAGGACCAGATGCGCATAGCGCGCCGCCCAGACACGCAGGCTGTCCTTCTTCACGAAGGACGGCATCAGAATCTCCCGGTAGTCGTCGCGCACGGCAGGCGGCAGATCGGCGAGCTCGATCGTGTCTCCGTCGGCGAGCGCCACGGCTCTCTCGATCATGCGCTCCAACTCACGGACGTTCCCCGGCCAGTGATACGCGTTGAGCGCCAGCGCCGCGGGGTCGGAGAGATGCAGACGTCGAGTCGGCCGATGACGCTCGAGAAAGTACAGCGCCAGTTCGCGGATATCGGAACGGCGTTCGCGGAGCGCTGGCACCCGGATGTCGACGCCACCGAGTCGATAGAAGAGATCTGCCCGGAACAGCTTGCGATCGACCATTTCCGCCAGACCGCGATTCGTGGCGGCGACGATCCGGATGTCAACACGCTTGGTTCCGGTGGCGCCGACGCGCTCAACCGCCAACTCCTGGATGGCGCGCAGCAACTTCGCTTGCGCCGAGAGTGAGAGGTCGGAGACTTCGTCGAGAAAGAGGGTGCCTCCGTCGGCATGCTCGAACTTGCCCCGTCGCCCACGCACGCCTGTCGCGGTGCGCTCTTCAATGCCGAACAACTCGGCTTCGAGCAGCGTCTCGACCAGCGCGGCGCAGTTGATCGCCACGAAGGGTCCGGCCCGGCGCGGGCTCAGTTCGTGGATCTGGCGGGCAACGAGTTCCTTTCCCACCCCGCTCTCGCCCTCTAACAGCACCGTGAAATCGGTTCTCGCGACCCGCTCGATGCGGGTACGCAGCGCAGCCATCGCGGGCGTACTGCCGATGAGCGCTGCGGCGCCGTCCTGCCTGATCGGCAACGACACGGCCTCGACGCGAGGCGCCAACGGCCTCGCGCGGTCGACTTCGAGGATCAGCGTCGCCAGATGCGCAGCCGCCTTCAGTTGCTGAAAATCCCACTCGCCAAGACGGCAGCCGGGGTCAAACGTGGCCTCGAGCACACCACAGGTCCGCGCCGAACGGCCAGGAACGTCGAGCGCAATCGACTCGACACCGGTGCGCTCCGACACCCTTGACCAGCGACTCGACGCATCGCGCAGATGCACGGACCGCACCGCCACCACTCGCTTCAGGCTGTCTTCGAACGCACCCCGCAGCAGCCCTATGTCGCCCCGCTGCGCAAGCACACGCGCGAGCGAGGCAAGCACTTCCCCGAGTCCACGACGTCGGTCGCGGCCGCGGGCCAGTGGCAGATCGATGACGGTGCCGAGCGGAAACTGGTCGTCGGTCATGTGAGCACTCCTCAGGAAGGGAATTCCGACGACAGAATCCAAACGGCTTGCCAGCTGGCACGTTCACGAAATTCTCAGTAATTCTCGATTCCCCCCTCGTGAACCCGCGAAAGCGACGAGTCTGTTCGGGTATCAGCGGGCGCTGAATCCGGGAAATGGAGACACGTGGATTCAGAAAGTTGCTTCCCACTGGCGAGAAGGCTATTGATGTCGAGGCACACCTGGTCGAAGGCCAGTCCCGCGCGATAGCGCACACGATCGTTCGAGAGCGAGACGATGGCACAGCGGACAACACGGGCGCGGTACACGTCGGCCCCGACTCCTCGTTCCCATTGCAGATCGACCGCCATACCCGGCAGCAGCCGCCGGAGGGTGTCGACACACATGCCGGACACGGCGATGTCGAGGAGATCGGCGGGATGACCAGGCCTGATCCTGATCCTGCTTCGTCCGACCAGCACCGCGGAGTGCCGAATGGCGGCGCGTCGCTCGACTATTGGCCGACGATTGTCGTCCATTGACCGCTCGTCGCATTGAAGCGCAGCGCCCGCGTGCGACCGGTTTCGCCGAAGACTCTCACCGCCAGCTGGAGCCGCCCGGCGCCGAGCAGATAGATAGTGCCGGAGGTGGCGGTTCCCAGCGGCGTAAAGACCGCCATGTTGCCCGCGCCAAGACGGACCGGATCCGCTCCGGGCGCGACTCCACCGACATCTACCGCCGGCACTCCAGGCAGTGCTCCGATGTTGACGTTCGCGAAGTGGTCGCCGAGCCGCTCGAGCGCGCCGCTCTGTCGATCGATGCCGGACGCGATGTCAGCCGTACGGACGCCGTCACCATTGCCGTCGATGTAGGTGGTGAACGCGTACTCTCCATCAACCAGCTCGAATCGCAGCGCGACGTGCGTATTGCGGGTGACGGCGTCGAGGCGTAGCCGCTGGAGGCGTGCGGCCAGATATCGCGCCGCCGCCGTCGCCCGGCTCTGCTCGAGCGTCGCGCCCACCTCAGCGAACGCCACGAGACCGACCGTGGCGGCAAGGCCCATCGCAAACAGCAGTTCGACGAGCGTGAACCCCGACGCCGCGCGCCTCGTGCTTGTCGGGGCACGGCGCCGACGACGAGGCCGTCGACGAAGGCCGGAGCGTGCGTTATGTGACTTCAGCAGGAAGAACGCCGCCATGAGACCGAGGGTGGCGGCGAGTCCCATGGCCACGCCCAGTTCGACCAGAGACGTCGCCGCCATGATGGCCGACTACTGCGCCGCGTCGGGCTTGCCGACGCTCAACTGTGGCCGCAGCTTGAGAAAGCTCTTCTCGCCGATGCCCTGGACGTTCATGATCTCCTCGATCTTCTTGAACGACCCC
>CADEEX010000475.1 GCA_902826465.1 uncultured Acidobacteriota bacterium | reverse complement strand
TATCGCGACGTGGGCGTCGATCGCCCTCGAGAACGCCCGCCTGTACGTCGGCGTCCAGGAGGCGAGTCGGCTGAAAGACGAGTTCCTGGCGACGCTGTCCCACGAACTGCGCACGCCGCTGAATGCCATCCTCGGCTACTCGCGCATGATCTGCGCCGGCATCGTCGCGCCGGAGCGGCAGCAGAAGGCGATGGAGACGATCGCCAGAAACGCGACATCGCTCACGCAGATCGTCGAAGACGTGCTCGACGTCTCACGAATCATTTCAGGCAAGCTGCGACTGCACGTGCAGCCGGTCGACGTGCCGGCGGTTGTTGAAACGGCGGTCGATTCGGTGGTGCCGGCGGCTGAAGCACGCGGCGTACGCCTCGAGGTCGTCATCGACCCTCTGGCGGCACCGATTTCCGGCGACCCCGAGCGGCTGCAGCAGATCGTCTGGAACCTGATGTCGAACGCGGTCAAGTTCACCAACCGCGACGGCAAGGTGCAGGTGGAAGTGCAACGGGTCAACTCGCACGTCGAAGTGACGGTGAGCGACACGGGGATCGGTATTTCACGCGCGTTCCTGCCCCACATCTTCGAACGCTTTCGACAGGCCGACGCGGGCACGACGCGCGAACGGGGAGGACTCGGCCTCGGACTCAGCATTACGCGACACCTGGTCGAGATGCACGGCGGCACCATTGAGGCATTCAGCGAAGGCGAAGGCAAGGGAAGCAGCTTCCGCGTCAGCCTTCCGCTGATGGTCGCGCGGCATGGCTCGCAGACGAGTGACCGCTCGCATCCCCGGCACGAACGCCCGCAGCCGGCGCTGACCGTTCCCGACCTGAGCGGGATTCGTGTGATGGCGGTCGACGATGATCACGACGCGCTGCTGATGATTCGCGACATTCTGCAGGCGGCCGGTGCCGAGGTCTCGACCGCCCTCTCCGCCGCGCAGGCACTCGACACCCTGGAGGCACACCCGCACGACGTGCTGCTCTCCGACCTCGGTATGCCGCAGATGGACGGCTTCGGCTTCATTGGCGAGGTCAGGCGCAGCGAATACAGTTCGGTCCGGTCGATTCCGGCCGCGGCGCTTACGGCCTACGCGCGCTCCGAAGATCGTGCGCGTGCGCTGCGCAGCGGATTCCAGCTGCATTTGTCAAAGCCGATCGATCCGGCCGAGCTGATGGCGGCGATCGCCGCGCTGACGAAGCGAACGGGGATCGGCTAGTCGGCAGCCTAGAATCGAGAATCCAGCATCGAGACTCGGTCTTGTGAGGTGGGCGCCGGGAGCGGAGCTCCCGGCTGCAACTGAGGACGTTTGCCGGCTGTCCTGAACGGTGCCGGGCGGAGCGTTGCCCTCCCCTAGAGCAAGCGCAATGCCACGCCGGATTTCCTAACAGATTGCGCTGGCGACCCTCTCGAATGCTCCCTCGAACCAGAACAGAGTCGGGAACTGCAATAGTTCACGACGCGCGCTGTATTGATTGGCAACGTTCGGCTATTTCGGCGTCGGCAAAGGCGCAGGCACGAGGTTCATCGCCTCACGCTCGGCCGCAATCACATCGATCTTGGCGCGCAGCTCAGGATGCTTGCCGATGAATCCCTGGAACGCAGCACGGTCGAGCGTGAGCAGCTGGCAGTAGTCAATCGCCGTAACGTCGGCATTACGCGGCGCATCGCTCAGCAGTCCCATCTCACCGAAGAGATCGCCTGGGCCGAGCTTGATCTTCCGGCCACCCACGGCCACTTCCACGGCGCCGGATGAGATGAAGAACACTTCATTCGCCTTGTCACCCTTGCGAATCAACCGTTCGCCAGGGACCGCCGTTTTCGGCCTGAAGAGGGCGAGCAACTCGGCGCGCATCACCAGGTCGAGGTCGGCGAACACGCGCCACTTGCCGACGAGTTCGTCTGGCGGCAGCGCCTTCGCGCCCTGCTTCTTGTTCGAGTCGAGCAGGACCTGCAGCCGCGCCAGCCGCAGGTCCTGTCCCGGCGCCAGGCGAGCCATCAGTCCTCGCCGGCCGCGAAAGAATGCGTTAAGCGGTGTGACGACCGCGAAGGTGAGCGGATTGATGGCGAGCGAGATCAGCGCGCCCGCCAGAATCATGTCGCGCCCCTCGGTCGGGAAGATCTTCAAGCTGATGCCGAGCCCCGCGAGGATGAACGAAAACTCGCCAATCTGCGCCAGTGACGCCGACACGGTCAGCGCGGTGTTCACCGGATAGCCCATCGCCTGCACGATCAGGAACGCGGCGAGCGACTTGCCGACCAGGATGATCAGCATCACCGCCGCCACCTCGAGCGGCTTCTGGACGAGGATGTGCGGATCGAACAGCATGCCGACCGACACGAAGAAGATCACCGCAAAGGCGTGCTGCAGCGGCAGCGACTCTTCCGCGGCGCGGTGGCTGAGTTCAGTGTTGCTGAGCACCACCCCGGCGCAGAACGCGCCAAGCGCAAACGACACGCCGAAGAACGTGGCCGCGGCATAGGCGATGCCGAGCGACACCGCCAGCACCGACAGCGTGAACAGTTCGTGCGATCCGGTCCGGGCCGCCTGCTGCAGAATCCACGGCACCACCTTCGGTCCAGCCACGCTGACGATGGCAAGGAAGACCGTAATCTTCACGAGCGTCAGGCCAATCAGAATCGCCAGGCTGCCGTTCGACTGCGCCGCCTCGGCGTGCCCTTCGGCTCCGCCGCCAGCGAGCCCGGCCAGCGCCGGCAGCAACACCAGGGTGAGCACCATCGCCAGGTCTTCAACCACCAGCCAGGCAATGGCGATGCGACCATTCGCACTCTCGATGGCACTTCGTTCCTCGAGCGCCCGCAGCACCACCACTGTGCTGGCGACCGACAGGGCCAGGCCGAGCACGAGCCCTGCCGCCAGCGTCCAGCCCCAGCTCATCGCGATGACGGTGCCGATGGCCGTGGCGACACCGATCTGCCCCACCGCCCCTGGGATCGCGATCCACTTCACCGCCATGAGGTCAGCGGTGGAAAAGTGGAGCCCGACGCCGAACATCAGCAGGATGACGCCGATCTCGGCCAGCTGGCTGGCCATCTCGGTGTCGGCATGAAAGCCCGGCGTGAACGGGCCGATGGCGATGCCGGCGAGCAGATAGCCAACCAGCACCGGCAGGTGCAGTCGGCTGGCGATGTAGCCGAACACGAACGCGATGACGAAGGCCGTCGCGATCGTGAACAGCAAAGTAGCCTGATGTTCCAACGAAGGTTCCTGGTTCCTGGGTTCCTGGGTTCCGGGTGCGGGTTCCGAGGTGTCGGTTAGTGGCCGAGGATCCGCGCTAAGATGAGTGGGACACCGGTCGAGGC
>CADEEX010000474.1 GCA_902826465.1 uncultured Acidobacteriota bacterium | reverse complement strand
ACCACATGGCCGCGCTGATGAAGCGTTTGCGCAAGGACGGCTGGACGCTCGACCCTTCGTGAGCGCCCCAGTCCCGAATGTCGCACCCCGAGGCCCGAGCCCAGAAATCAGACGTGCGCGTGCGATTCTGAACGGAGCAACTGCTCCATCCACAGCACCGACAGCTTCTCCTGCACCGTGTTCTGCCGCAACCGCGCGGCGAGATTCGGGAAATCGACGCGATCGAGTTCCTGATCCTGGTTGAAGCACGAGAAGATGAACGACTCCTTCCCGGTCACGGGATCGATGTGCTTCTGCAGGCACTGCGCGCAGACTTCCTTCATCATGCACTGCATCGGCGAGTTGATACTGCCGATGCCGACGTGGGTCTTCTTCAGGTGCGGCGCCAGCGCGCCGTGGCGGGCCGCCTTCACCGCCGCCATCATGCGGTCGGAACCGATGGCGATGATGCGATCGACCGTCGGCAGCGGCACCACGGTCTCGCCGAGCTGACCGGCCTGGTAGGCCAGCATCGCCTGCACGATGTTGCCGCGGAAGTGCGCATCCTGCGGCCGGCCTGGCGCGATCGACGCGCCCGTGTCGGTGCTCCAGATCACCTGGTCGGTGGCCGCTTCAATCTCTTCGCGCTTGAACAGGTCTTCACCCCGTTTGTAGCCGGCGAAGTAGATCACGCGATTGCCCTTATCACGCATCGCCTTCGCGATCGAGAACAGCACGGCGTTGCCGAGGCCGCCACCGAGCAGCAGCACGTTTTCCCCTTCGGGAATTTCAGTGGGCGTTCCGGTCGGTCCCATCACGACCACCGACTCGCCCTTCTTCAGATACGCCACCAGCCGGCTCGATACGCCGAGCTCGAGCGCGATCATCGACAGCAGCCCCTGCTCCTTGTCGACCCACGCGCCGGTGAGCGCAATGCCCTCCATGAGGAGCGGAATGCCGGAGGCACTGCTGGCCAGGGCCTCGTAGTTCTGCAGCCGGTAGAACTGTCCAGGCTCGAAATGTCGTGCGGCCGCTGGCGCCTTGACGATCACCTCGACGATGGTCGGCGTGAGACGCTCGACCTTCTCGACGGTGGCGATGAACTCGGCGTCGAGCTTGGCGACAAACCGCTGCCACGCGTGCGCGCGCGCGGGCTGGCCCGCGGCCTCCAGCGTCTTCATCTCGTCGGCAAACAGCGCCACGACCTTTGGGAAGCCGTGCTTCGCCGATGCCATCGCCTTGACGACGTTGCCGGCGTAGCGCGGATGATTGTCGCCGTAGTACGACACGAAGCGCTCGTGCTTCCGGTACGACGTGAAGAAGCCCATGGCGTGCGGCGTCAGCGTGACCGCACCGTCCGCGTGCTTCTCGACACGATGCGGTTGAAAGAACTTCTTCTTCGCATCGAGCATGAACTGGCCAGGCGCTTCCTTTTCGCAGGTGACGTTCGGCGCCGTTCCGGCGGCCACGAGCACCGTCCGCGCCGGCAGCGTCAGCGTCGGCTCCAGCCCCTCGACCGCTCCTTCGCGCGCAAACACCATCGCGCTCACGGCGCCAGTGGCATCGGGCACGGCTTCGACAGGGTTCAGGTTCTCGGCGAAGGTGATGCCTTCCTCGAGCGCCTTGACCACCTCTTCGTGGTTCAAACGATACGCCGGTGAATCGACCATCCGCTTGCGGTACGCGAGCGTGACCCCACCCCAGGCGCGCAACAGCGGCACGAAGTTCGGAAGCCGCCCCTCCCTCGCTGCCGCCGCACGTTCATCGCGAATGGCAGCGCCATGGGTACAGAATTCGTCGAGCAGCTCGAGTTCCTCCGCGTCGTACTGCTCGCGGATCGCCTTGGCCCCACTCTCCTTCACCAGCGCTTCATAGCGGAGCAGCGTCTTCTCGACCTGGACCGGGTAGTAGGCCATCAGTTCGGTCGCGGTATCGACGCCCGTGAGACCGCCGCCGATCACCACCGCCGGCAGCCGCGCCTGCAGGTTCGGCAACGCCTCGCGCTTGAACGCGCCTGTCAACTGCAGCGCCATCAGGAAGTCGCTGGCCTTGCGAATGCCTCGAATCAGGTTGTTCTTCAGATCGATGACGGTCGGCTTCCCGGCGCCGGCGGCAATGGCAATGTGGTCGAAGCCGTAGTCCCAGGCGTCGTCGACCGTGATGGTGCCGCCAAAACGCAGGCCACCGTACATCTTCAGCCCACGCCGACGCGCCAGCGTCAGATGCAACAGCGTCAGGAAGTTCTTGTCCCAGCGCACGGTGATGCCGTACTCCGACACGCCGCCGAAGCCTTCGAGGACACGTTCGTCGAGCGCCCGGTAGATCTCGTTCCAGTCGCGAATCGGCTCCGGATCGTGCGTCTCATCGCCGGTCCAGCGCACGGGCAGCGGCTCGATCTTCAAGCCATCAATGCCGACCACGCCGAACCCTTCATTCGAGAGATAGTGCGACAGCGTGTAGCCGGCGGGACCAAGTCCGACCACCAGCACGTTACGGCCGTTGTAGGGGAGCGTGTGCGGACGGCGCACGTTGAGCGGATTCCAGCGCGTCAGCAGTCCGTAGATCTCGACCCCGTACGGCAGGCGCAGCACGTCGGTCAGCACGCCGGTTTCGATCTGCGGAATGTTGACCGGCTCCTGCTTCTGATAGATGCAGGCCTTCATGCAATCGTTGCAGATGCGATGGCCGGTGCCAGGGCACATCGGGTTGTCGAGCATCACGATCGCCAGGGCGCCAATCGAATCGCCATGCTTGCGCAACTCGTGCATCTCGGAAATCTTCTCGTCGAGCGGGCACCCGTTCAGTTCGATGCCGAGCGCGTTCACGGTAATGACGGGGGTACCCTCGGCCGCGGCCTTGGGGTCGCGCAGTCCCTTCGAGCACGAGTCCTTGTCGCGCTCGTGGCACAGCACGCAGTAGTGCACTTCGCTCAGCACCTCGCGCTGGTTCATGCGCGTGTCCGTCAGGGCGAAGCCGTCACGCATCCGCAGTCGACGATCGGGCCCAATCATCGCTTCCGGTGCAGCCGGCACCGGCCGCTGCACGTCAACGAGGTGCCAGGGTTCAACATTCTCAGGAAAACGGAAGACGACCCAGTGCCTGAACGCCGCGTCGTGAATGCGTGCGGCGCACCAGCGTTTCAGCGCCTCGAGCGGCGCTGCGACGGCGTCCTTCTCGGTTTTCTCGCGGTCGAGCAGGTGGCACCCCGCCCTGGCCAGCGCCAGCTCGATGTCATCGCCATCCGCCGCTCCCACCAGTTCCCGGATCAACGCGTCGTCCGCAGGCGATGAGCTGACGTGCGCGCCACCTTTGAGCAGGGGCAGTGCGCGTTTCCTGACGAAATCGATCTTG
>CADEEX010000473.1 GCA_902826465.1 uncultured Acidobacteriota bacterium | reverse complement strand
GAGCGGCGGCAACAAGGCGCTGTCGTTCGGCAAGAGCAAGGCGAAGCTGTCGTCGAGTTCGCAGAAGAAGGTCACGTTCAAAGATGTGGCCGGCGTCGACGAGGCAAAGGACGAACTTCAGGAGATCATCGAGTTCCTCAAGGAGCCCCAGAAGTTCCAGAAGCTCGGCGGCCGCATCCCGAAGGGCGTGCTGCTGATGGGCTCGCCCGGCACCGGCAAGACTCTGCTGGCCCGTGCCGTCGCCGGTGAAGCGAACGTCCCGTTCTTTTCGATCAGCGGTTCCGACTTCGTCGAGATGTTCGTCGGCGTCGGTGCGTCACGCGTGCGCGACCTCTTCGAGCAGGGCAAGAAGAACGCCCCCTGCATTGTCTTCATCGACGAAATCGACGCGGTCGGTCGTCATCGTGGCGCCGGCCTGGGTGGCGGTCATGACGAGCGCGAGCAGACGCTGAACCAGTTGCTGGTCGAGATGGATGGTTTCGAGTCGAACGAAGGCGTCATCCTCGTGGCGGCAACGAATCGTCCCGATGTGCTCGACCCGGCGCTGCTGCGTCCCGGCCGTTTCGACCGGCGCATCGTCGTCAATCGCCCCGACGTCAAGGGACGGGAAGGCATCCTCGCGGTGCATACGCGCAAGATTCCGATGTCGGACGACGTCGACGTCGCGGTGCTGGCTCGCGGATCGGCCGGCTTCTCGGGCGCGGATCTCGCCAACCTGGTGAACGAAGCCGCACTGAACGCGGCGCGTTACAACCAGAAGGTCGTGCGGATGCACGACTTCGAGTTCGCCAAAGACAAGGTGCTGATGGGGTCCGAGCGGCGCTCGATGATCATCAGCGACGACGAGAAACGGGTCACGGCGATTCACGAAGCGGGGCATGCGCTTCTCGCGGTGCTGCTGCCGCATGCCGATCCGATTCACAAAGTCACCATCATTCCGCGAGGGATGGCGCTCGGTCTTACGCAGCAACTGCCGGTCGACGAAAAGCACAACTACTCGCGCGACTATCTCAACGATCGCATCGCGATTCTGCTCGGCGGTCGCATTGCCGAAGAGATCACGATGAACAGCCTGACGACCGGTGCCGGCAACGACCTCGAGCGGTCGACCGAGATGGCGCGGCAGATGGTCTGCGAGTGGGGTATGAGCGACAAGATGGGGCCGCTCACCTTCGGGAAGAAGGAAGAACAGATCTTCCTGGGCCGCGAGATCTCTCAGCATCACGACTACAGCGAAGAGACCGCGCTGAAGATCGATCAGGAAGTGAAGCACTTCATCACGACGAACTACGAGCGGGCGCATAAGCTGCTGAGCGAGCACAAGAATGAACTCGTGCAGATGGCCGAAGCGCTACTGGCCCACGAGAGCCTCGACGCCGAACAGGTGAAGCGTCTGGCGGCTGGTCTCACGCTCGAGGAGCCGAAGCCGGCTGCGGCCGCCCGTGCCGCGGTGGTTGACGAGGAAGCAGGGCGCCCGCGCAAGGAGCGGACGCCGATCGTGCCCGTGCTCAACAAACCGTTGCCACAGGAATAGCGCCGGGGCGTTGTCCTTTCCGCCCCGCGCCTCTTTCTCGCTGCCGCTTCCGAACCGCCCTCCGCTCGTCATCGGCGAACGCGCACTGGTGATGGGCATTCTGAACGTCACTCCAGACTCGTTTGCCAATGGCGCGCAGCCCTCACCGGCGCGCGCCCTCGATCTGGCCCTGTCCATGGAAGCGGCCGGTGCCGACCTGCTCGACATCGGCGGCGAATCGACGCGACCAAACGCCGCGGCGGTCAGCCTCGAGGACGAACTGGCGCGGGTGTTGCCCGTCTTGGCGCTAGTCGCTGCCCACGTGCGAATTCCGGTGTCGATCGACACCTACAAGGCCGGTGTCGCGAGAGCGTCGCTGGATACTGGCGCCAGCATCATCAACGATGTCAGCGGTCTACTCTACGACCAGGCGCTCGGAGCTGTCGTGGCCAGCGGCGGTGCGGCGCTTGTGCTGATGCACACGCGCGGTCGTTCGGCCGACATGTACGCATCGGCAGACTATGACGACGTGTGTGACGAGGTGTCGACGGAATTGATCGATGCGATCGCCAGGGCCGAGGCCGCTGGCGTCCCACGCGAGTCGATCGTTGTCGACCCGGGAATCGGGTTTGCCAAACGCCCGGAGCACAGCTATGGTGTGCTGGCCGGGTTACCCGTCATCACTCGACGGGTGGGGCGGCCCGTGCTCGTCGGCCCTTCGCGAAAGTCGTTCATGTCGGTGGCGCTCGAGGGGCGCGCGGCAGCGGAGCGTGACTGGGGAACGGCAGCCGCAGTGACCGCGGCGGTGTTGGCCGGCGCCCACATCGTCCGTGTGCACGCCGTCGACGAGATGGTGCAGGTGGTAAGGGTCGCTGAGGAGATTCGGCGACAGGCAACAAGAGTCCAATGACCTGGCTGACGACACTGCTTCAACGACCGCCGATTGGCTGGTGGGATGCGCTCGACATCCTCATCGTCTCGCTGGTCGTCTACGAAGTACTGAAGCTGATTCGCGGCACGCGCGCTGTGCAGATGGCCATCGGCGGTGGCGTCTTCGTGGCGCTCGTCTACGGCTCGCGTTTCTCGCGCCTCGAGACCGTCAACTGGCTGATTCGCAATTCGGCGGCCTACATCCCGTTTGCGCTGATTGTCTTGTTTCAGTCCGACATTCGCCGGGCGCTGGCCCATCTCGGCCGGGCGTCGTTCTTCCGCTATCTCGGGCACTCATCAGCGGCCGAAGATGCGATTGAGGAACTCGTGGTGGCCGCGAAACTGCTGGCGGGACAACGCACCGGCGCGATTATCGCGGTTGAACGCGAGATCGGGCTTCGCAACTACATCGAAGGCGGCATCCCGCTCGATGCGCTGCTTTCGTACGATTTGCTCCTCAGCATCTTCCAGACGTCGTCACCACTGCACGATGGTGCGGTTATCCTTCAGGAAGAGCGTGTGGCGGCTGCGGCCTGCTTCCTGCCGCTGACCGTCAACCCGAAACTGAGCAAAGAGCTCGGCTCGAGACATCGCGCGGCCATTGGTTTGACCGAGGAAAACGATTCAGTGGCCGTGGTGGTGTCCGAGGAGACGGGCAGCATCTCGATTGTGTCCGACGGACAGATTGAACGCTGGTTGACGCCCGAGCGTCTGCGTGAGCGGCTGCGCGAGCTGGTCCTGCATCGGCGCACCGCTCCGGAACCGAAGGTCCAGCCGGCATGAGACGGTTGTGGCCGTTCCGCCACCTTGGCCTGAAACTGTGGTCGCTGGCGATTGCCGCCATGTTGTGGCTGGTCGTCTCTGGCGAGCAGACGGTTGAACGCGGGCTGCGCGTGCCGCTCGAATTG
>CADEEX010000472.1 GCA_902826465.1 uncultured Acidobacteriota bacterium | reverse complement strand
CAGATAGTCTTTCGCGCCTGCCAGTTCCCGCTCGCCGACCCGCTCGCGCTGAAGGCGCCAGAACTCGTCGACGATGAGCCGGAGCACATCCCCGGTCGCCGACGAACGCGTGTTGGTCGACGCCTCGAAGTCGCCACTCTCGACCAGCGTGTCGAAGTCAGCCTTGGCACCGTAGGTCAATCCGCGCTCGGTGCGCAGCACCTGGTGCAACCGGTTCGCCCCTTCTCCGTCGAGGATGCGGAGCGCCATGTTCAACGCCATGTAGTCGGGACTGTTGCGCGGGACACCGAGGTGCCCCACCCGCACTTCAGTCTGAACGGCGTCGGGCTTGTTGACGACGAGCACGCGGCGCGTCGGATCAGGCGGCGCGACGAACGCTGGCCGGTCCAACACCTGGCGCGGCCAATCGCCGAACACCTTTCTCACGCCGTCGAACGCCTCTTCCGCAGTCAAGTCGCCGACGATCGCGAGTATCGCGTTGTTCGGTACGAAGTTGCGCTGATGGAATGCCACCAGATCGGTCCGTGTGATCGAGGCGAGCGACTCCGGCGTGCCGGTCGGCGGCATGCCGTAGGGATGAAAGCCGTAGACCAGTCGATCGAACACGCCGTTGGCGACAAACTCCGGGTCTTCAACGCTGACCCGCAACGACGACATCGCCAGCTGGCGCTGCCGCTCGATCTCCTCCGGCGCGAAGGCCGGCTGCCGGGCCATGTCGGACAGCAGGCGCAAGCCACGCTCAAAGCTGTCCTTCATCACGATGACGTTGACGAAGCTCATGTCGGTACCGGCGCCCGCGCCCATGGCCCCGCCGATGAAGTCGATCTCGTCGGCCATCTGGCTCGCGGTCATCGTCGTCGTCCCCTGGTCGAGGAGCGAGGCGGCCAGACGCGCGAGCCCGGCCTTGTCACGCGGGTCGTGGGCGGAACCGGCACGGACGATCATGCGAATGCTGACCACCGGCTGCTCGTGGTGCAGCACGGCCATGGTCTGCAGACCGTTCTCGAGCGTCCTGACCTCGTACGGTGGAAAGGTGACATCCCGCGCCGCCAGAGGGCGGGGCGGCCCCTCCGACGGCCAGCCGGCGTTCTGCGCACTGGCGGGCACCGCGATGGTGAGCGACACGACGGATGCCAGCGCGACTCGAGCCGGCCACCTCATCGCGCACCACCGGTCGGCGCGGCACCCGAGGGCATGATGGTCAGCACCAGCCGATTCTCCTTGGTGAAGTACGTCCGTGCCACGCGCTGCACGTCAGTCGCCGCAATGTTCTGAAAGATCTCGAACTCGCCGTCGGCCGTCGTGATGTCGTGATGCAGCACAACGGCATGCCCCAGCTGGCCGGCCTTCTGCTGGTTCGACTCGCGGCCCAGGATGTAGTCGCGCGCGAACTGGTTCTTGGTCCGCTGCAGGTCGCGCGCACTGATCGGTTCGTTCTTCAGCCGCTCCAGTTCGCCAATCAGGGCGTCGGCGGTTTCTTCCGGCGACTTTCCCGGCTGGACGATCGCCACCGCATAGAACAGGTTCGGATGCTCGATCAGGTTGGCACCGCCAAACGCCGCGACGGCCAGCTGCCGTTCGTAGACCAGCTTCCGGTAGATGCGCGAGCTCTGCCCGTCTGAGAGCACCTTTGACGCAATGTGCAGCGGATACGAATCGGGATGACCGTCGTAGGTGATGTGATGCGCAACGACCACCGCCGGCAGCGGCCAGGGCGCCTGCACGGTGGCGCGCTTCTCGGCCGTTTGCGGCGGCTCCGCGGGAATGTCGCGTGGCACTGGCTTCGTCGCCTTCGCGACTCGACCGAAGTAGCTGTTGATCAACTGCTTTGCCGTCGTGGTGTCGAAGTCGCCGACGATCACCACCGTGGCGTTCTCAGGAACGTAAAACGTCTGGTAGAAATCGCGGACATCGTCGACCGAGGCGGCCTCGAGGTCGGCGATGCTGCCAATCGTCGGATGCTTGTACGGATGGGTCGTGAACGCCTGGTCGTAGATGATTTCGTTCAACCGGCCGTACGGCTGGTTGTCGACGCGCATCCGCCGCTCTTCCTTCACCACCTCGCGTTCCTGCGCGAAGTTGTTGGCGTCGATGCGAAGCGTCGCCATGCGATCCGCTTCCAACCACACCATCAGCGGAAGGAACTGCGCCGGTACCGTCTCCCAGAACACCGTTTCATCGTCGGTGGTGTAGGCGTTGGTCTGTCCGCCCACCGTCGAGATGATCGACGAATGCTCTTCGGGTGAGACGTTCTTCGATCCCTTGAACATCATGTGTTCGAAGAGATGGGCGAAGCCGGTACGGCCGGGGCGTTCGTTCTTCGACCCGACGTGATACGTCAGCTGCAAATGCACAATCGGCGTGGAGTGGTCTTCGGAGAGCACCACCGTGAGGCCGTTGGGCAGGGTGAAGTGCTCGTATTGCAGTTTCGGCGGGCGGACGGCGGCGGACGGATCGGGGCCGGCAGCGAAGACGATGCCGAGGACAACGATCAGGCTGAGCATCCGGCGAATCATGCCCGGGATTGTACTCCCGCCTGAGACACCGATCGGGGGGCTCAGCGGCCCTTGAGGCGGAACCCGAAATAGGCCCATTCGCGCGGGAGGCGATCGAGCGGATCGCCGTCGATCATGCGTTCGAATCCGCCGAAGAATTCGACCGCGCCTCTGGCGCCATTCAGCGTGATGCCGAGTTCGGCCTTGCCACCGTTCTGGAACGTGCGTCCCGCGATCAACGGATCGACCGTGATGCCGTTGCCGAGGAGCCGTGAGTAGACCGACGCTTTCGGATTCAGCGTGCGCCTCAGCGTCATGTCGATGTCGCTCATCCAGGTGTAGTCGACATAGGCCGCCGAAATCACCTTGCGCAGGTCGCCTCTGATGACGAGCGTCGTGCGGTCGCTCATCGGCACGTTTTTCCAGATCCGAACGCCGAGCGAATTCTCGGCCACGGCCGCACGCTTGAAACGATCGCCCAGATGTCGCGACACGTGGTTGAGAATGAGCCCCACCTCAACATCTCCAGGTAGCCGAGCCGTGCCAATGGCCTCGAGGAGGTAGTTGCTCTGGTACGGGTCGAACGGACGGAACTCGCTGCCGAGCACCGTCTGATAATCGAGGACGAAGGTCGCGCGCCCCTTGCCGTAATCGACCAGGTCGAAGTCGCCGCCCCAGTGGGCATCCCAGGTGAACCGTTCGTCCTCGTGGCCGAGCAGCGCTGCCGACATCCAGAAGTCGTAGCGCGACATCAAGCCCGGGGCAGGTTCGGGCGAGACATTCTGGGCGGCCGCCGGCACGACAGCCGCGGCGGCCAGACACACGACCGCCAGCGCACGCCGCAACACGAGAGCTAATT
>CADEEX010000471.1 GCA_902826465.1 uncultured Acidobacteriota bacterium | reverse complement strand
CGGCTGCCGCGCCATCTGCAGGAACGCGCGAGCGTCGGCCGGTGTCGCGTAGCCCTGCTGCGATCGACGTCGCTCTCGATCGCTGGCAACATCGTGAAGGTGTTGTTCGGGGGCCATCAGCAGATCGTCGAGGCCATCCACTTCCGGTCTCGAGTTGGACAGGTTGCGGCATCCCACCATCAGCGCATGGAAATCGGCGTGGTGCTCAGCCTCGAGCGTGGTGAGGAGCGTGACAATCGCATCCCACGCATCGGTTCTCTTCGCCCGTACCAGGTAGCCGCCCACTTCACGTTCGAACCCGGCGCTTGGTGAATCGGGAGGAGCGTCGTCTCCCTCGCGCATCGCCTCGTCGCGACCGATCGGCTCGTCGTCACTCTGGGCGACCGGTTCGAACGTCCCCGGGTCGAACACGCGCACGTAGCGAGAGAGGCCGGTGACGACCAGCGCCTTGTCGAGGGCCGCCACGATCCGTGCCGCCTGCGAGTCGCCGTTGTCGGCCAGCGCGTCGAGCCATTCGCCGAAGCGATCGACGTCGAACTGATCATCGCGTCCCGGCTGCGCATGGCGCCACAGGTCGAGGTCGAGCAGCGCGTTCATCTGCGCTGGCGTGGCCGACGCCACCAGCTCGCCGCAGGCCTCGAGTCCGCGATACTGAATGAGCTGATGCAGCGTTTCCGGGGCGAGGTGGGGGACGACCCGCGCGAAGAACGGCGTGTCGAGGAGACGCGCGAGTCGATCGTCGACCGAGCCGCCGTCGCGGCGTGTCGTGTCGCGGTTGTGGGTTATCGACATGGGCCGGCGATAGTACGCTGCCCGCGTCGCAACAAACAGTCTTGAAGAAGACTGCCCGTGAAGGGATACTTATAGCGGGGTTCGAAGGGCACGATCGAGCTTCACGTCCTGGCGATAGATATCCTCCGAGAACCAGAGGGTGCCGTCCTCCGGCATCACCGCGGCTGTCACATAGAAGAGAATCACCTGAATCGGGCGCGGAAGCGCGATCCGGATGGTCTCGGTGCCGGTCGTGGCCGCGAAAATGCGATCACGGGTCCACGCCGGATCGTCCTGGAGCACCCAGGCCGCCAGTGCGACCGGATCCGCCACTCGCACGCATCCGTGACTGAAATCGCGCCGGTTCCTGGCAAAGAGCTCCTGCGCCGGCGTGCCATGCATGTAGACACTCTCCTCGTTTGGAAACACGAACTTGATCAGGCCGAGCGCATTCGCCGCGCCTGGCCGCTGCCGCACGCGCAGGGCGCCCTGGCGCAATCCGTCGAGCGCGTCGGCCGTGAGCGCGACGGACGACGCCGCGTCATTCACGCCACGGACAATCTCCATGCCCTCGCGATCCAGGTAGTCGGGATCGCGCTCGATCATCGGAAGCAGTTCGTCGCGCAGGATGGACGGCGGGACGTTCCACGATGGACGAACAATCACCTCGCGCATGTCCTCGACGAACACCGGCGTCTCCGTGTTCAGCGCCCGGCCGACAATGACGTCCATCCCGAAGAGCGGCATCCCATCTGGCGGGACCTCGTCCCAGGCCCACAAACGGAACATGGGAATGTTCAGCGCAATGAGCCGTTTGTCGCCGACATGCGGCAACCACCGGAGTCGCTCGAGCGCCAGTTCAATCTGCCGAACGCGCCACCGGAGCGGCACGCGCAGCGCCGCCAACGTGCTGGGACCGATCGTTCCTGTGGGCTCGAGACCGTGCCGTCTCTGAAATCGTCTGACGCCGTCCGCCAGCGCATCGTCGACGCGATCGATCGCGGGCGAGACCGGGGCGCCCGCGGGCAGGTCGCCCAATGCGATCAGTACCCGACGCAGGTCGGCACTGCCAGCGTCGAACTCGCCTGGGCGAACGGTTGATGAGGGCGGCGGCGGAACGACAAACGTCGGGTCGCGCTCGAGCTGTCGGTACCGCTTCAGCATGTCCCGCAAGAGGCGGTACTGCGCCAGTGACGGTCTGAATTCGGCAACGCTGCTGCTGACCCGGTCCTCGGCAATCGCCGACCGCAGCCAGTCGGCAAAGTCGTGCCGATCACGTGGCACGTCCAATCGGAAGCCGATCGCACGCGGGTCGACGCGGCCCATGTGCAGGTGCCGGACGTAGCGGAGCATCGCCGCACTCAAGGCGAGGTCGAACCGGGCCAGATCCTCTTCTGCGCGTGAGCCGGTGGCGAAGAGATCCGTCAGACGGGTGAGCGTTTCGCGATAGTAGGCGTCTGGCTCCAGGCCGTCGTCGGCAGCATGACGGAGCAGGTCCAATGCGTCGCGCGACGCCGGTGTCAGCCAGCCCGCCTCGTCAAGCCAAAGCGGCGCAGCCTCTTTCCGGGAATACAGCGCCCGTAACTCGTCCCGCTCCATTTCGTGGAAAACGCCAAGCGACAGATCGCGACCGGCAACCATTGCCTGAATGCCGGCGCTGATGCCGGGGCGTGCCGCGCGAGTCGAAACCGCCACGCCGGTACGGGTCGCCGCCGTCTCCACCGGCTGTGACGGCCCCGAGCACGCCGTGAGCATGGACAGCACGAAGGCGGCCATGGTGCCGCCGCTCCTCGCGCCGCGTCGGGCGGCTGTGTCTGCTGCCATCGGAAACTCTCCGTTACCGTTCAACGACAACACCTCGTCGTCCCCAGCACGATCATCGCCAACAGCAGGGGCAACGACGTCGCTGGCCTGCGGACGCCACGCGGCTTGCTGCTTGCAGAGCAAGCCGTCGAGGCACTGGTCATGATTCGTTTCCACTCGCAGAGATTGTTTCTCGCCGTCGCGCTGGTCGCGCTCGGCGCATCGCCGTCATTCGCCCAGCCGGATGCCGCGGGATGCCAGGACCATCCGCTGGTCACCCGCATGCAGAACATGCGCATCGCCACGTGCAAGACCGCTGAGTTCGACAAGTTCGCCTTCAAGACCGGTAAGGCAACCCAGGAATCCGTCGAGGGGCGGCGCTTCGAGGCCCGCTATCAGATCACCACTGGCCAGCAGGCGCCGGCCAAGCTGGCGATCATCCGCAATCACCAGACGGCGATCAAAGCCATTGGCGGCACGGTCAAGTACGAAGACGATCGCTACACCATCCTGAACGTGGCCAAGGACGGCAAGGAGGTGTGGGTGCAGGTTGATACCGCGTGGGGCGGCGGATACATGCTGATCATCGTCGAGAAGCAGGCGATGGTGCAGGAAGTGACCGCCAGCGCGGCGTTGTTTGAATCGGGACTGAAGGCGGCGGGTCACGTCGAAGTACCTGGCGTCTACTTCGACACCGGCAAGTCGGTGCTCAAGCCGGAGTCGGCGGTTGCCGTGGGCGAAGTCGCGAAGCTTCTCAAGGCCGATCCGGCGATGAAGGTCTTCC
>CADEEX010000470.1 GCA_902826465.1 uncultured Acidobacteriota bacterium | reverse complement strand
CGCGCCATGGTGGCCCACATCGCCACCGACATGGGCTTTCAGGTCGTCGTCGAGACGCAGGCGAAGTCTGCCGTGCAGTCGTTGCCGGCGACGCGTCCCGATGCCGCCATTGTCGACGTCCATCCGGGCGGTGTTGATGGGCTCAGCCTGATCGCCGAGGTGAAGGCGGCCGATCCGCAGTCGCAGGTGATCCTGATGACCAGCGCCGGCACGGTCGATGCGGCCATCGACGCCATCAAGGCCGGCGCCCTCGACTACCTGACGAAACCATTCGAACCGAATCGTCTGCGCGAGCTGCTGATCACGGTCAAGAAAAGTATCGAACGACGCGAAACGCTGCTGCGCATCGACGCCGACGTCGCGCGCCAGTTCGAGTTCTACGGCCTCATCGGCCGGAGCCCGGCCATGCAGGAGCTGTTCGACTCCGTGCGCCGCTTCGCTCCGTATGCGCGCACCGTGCTCGTCACCGGCGAAACCGGCACCGGCAAAGAGCTCGTCGCCAAAGCGCTGCATCGCCTCGGCCCACGCCGCGACCGCAAACTCGTCACCGTCAACTGCTCGGCCGTCGTCGAAACACTCTTCGAGAGCGAGCTGTTTGGCCACATGCGTGGCGCGTTCACTGGAGCCACCGACCACAAGACGGGCCTCTTCGAGCACGCGCACAACGGCACGCTCTTCCTCGACGAAATTGGCGAGCTGCCGATGACGCTTCAGGCCAAGCTGCTGCGCGCGGTGGAACTTGGCGAGGTGCAGCGTGTCGGCTCGCTCGAATCGCGCCGCGCCGACGTCTTCGCCGTGGCCGCGACCAACCGCGACCTCCGCACCGAGTCGGCCACCGGCAAGTTCCGCAGCGATCTCTTCTTCCGCCTGAGCATGATCGAGCTGCACATTCCGCCGCTCCGCGATCGGCGCGACGATATTCCGTACCTCACCGCCGCGTTCATTCGCGAGTTTTCGCAGCGGCTCGATCGTCCCATCAAGGGGATCACGCCGGCCGCCGAGCGGTTGCTGCAGACGGCGCCGTGGCCTGGCAACGTGCGCGAGCTGCGCAATGTCATCGAGCGCACGTGCATCCTCACCGACAGTCGCATCGTGACCGAACGCGAAGTGGCGACCGCCATGTCGTCGTCTCGTCCTGCCACGACCACGGCCGACCGCGACAGCGGGTTCGCCAACGCTGGCTTCAGCGAAGATGCCGACCCAGCGCTGATGTCGACCGCGCAGCGCGAACAGATCAAGCGCGTGCTCGGTCAGGTGAACGGCAATAAGGCCGCCGCCGCTAAGCAACTCGGCATCAGCCGCCGTTCGCTCTACCGCTGGCTCGATCGACTGAACATCCCGCAGTAGCGCAGCCGCAGCCCAGATCTGAGCACTTGTGCACGCGTGGCGGCACAGCATCGCTCGGACGCTCTTGCTCCTGAATCGCTCCACCGGGAACACTCGCGTGGCTCGAACTCTTCGATGCAGCGATTGACTACTTGCTCACTCCAACGCCCGTCGTCGGCGCGCAAACCGCGTCATGGGTAATCCCATGGCCACGGATCACGCGGACGGAGTCAATCGCTAGAATCGCGACGCCGCGTGTTCCGGCACCGTGCGCGGTGTCGCTCAAGTCGCGGCGAGCGCCCGACCGCCGCTGTCCCGCCTGGGCCCCAAAAGCCGTTCAACCCTGAACACTGAACCGTTGAACCCCTGAACCTCTGCGAATCTGTGGACCCGTGGCCCAGTGGCCCAGTGGACCTGTGGACCCGTGGACCCGTGGACCAGTGGACCAGTGGACCTGTAGGTCCTAAAGCCGCCTCGGCAATAGCCGATAACGGCTTTCAGGGCGCCACGCGCGCTGATTCCGATGCGGCTCATACGCAAAAGCGACACATCGCTGGCGCTGGCTCTGGTCGCCGGAGCCATCATCATCTTCGAACGGCCCCTCCGGCTACTGCTGGACGCCGCCGATGCTGTACAGCGTCGCTACGACATCGACCTCGTCCCCGGCCTGATCATCCTGGTCAGCGCGCTCGGCTTTCACCTCTACAGAAAACGTGCAGTCGCCCGCCAGGCTGCGCAGCAGGCGGCCACCGACATCATCAATGAGCGCCTGCGTTCGGGCGAACTCGAGCGCCTTGTCGCGTTCGGCGCCGCACTCAGTGCTGTGAACGATCTTCGTGGTGTGCGCGTTGTCTTCTCGCGCTTCATGCCGGCGTTCGTTCGCGGACGCGAGGTCTGGCTGCTCACTCGCATCAGCGACGAATGGGAGGCCGTCGTCCGCCAGTCTCCCACCGACGAATCGCGCGATCAGGCCGCGCTCGAACGCGCCGCGGTCGCCGCCGCCGAATGGCCTGCGCGAGACGTCGCGCGCGCTGAGGGGATCGCCATAGACGACGACCTCTGTTTTCCGCTGTGGATGGGCGACGCCGCTATCGGTGTCGTCGGTGTTCGGATCGTTCCACCGTTCGCCGCCTCCGAGCGTCGAGGCATCGGCGCCGCCGTCGCGCTCGTCGCTGGCGCTGTCAGGAACCTTCAACTGTTGGCGCAGGCGCGCGAAACCAGCTTGCGCGACCAGCAGACTGGCTGCTTCAACCGCGCCTACGCCGTCGAGTCACTCGGCACCGAGCTGCAGCGCGCCAAACGCAATGGACGTCCGTTGTCGGTGCTGATGTTCGACATCGATCGCTTCAAGCACACCAACGACGAGCACGGCCATCTGGCGGGCGACGCGATCATCGCGGCGGTCGCCGGTCAGTGCGTGCAGACGCTCCGCGCCAGCGACATCAAGTGCCGCTGGGGAGGCGACGAGTTCCTGGTGATTCTTCCCGACACGCCACTCGCGGGCGCCGCGCACGCTGGTGGCTCACTCACGCGCGAGGTGGCGGCACTCCGTCTGCCAACGCGCAGCGGTGTCGTGGCACCAACGATCAGCGTCGGTGTGGCTGTGGCCGAGGCCGGCGAGGAAGATCCGATGGCGCTCGTGGCGCGCGCAGACGAGGCGCTCTACAAGGCCAAGAACGGCGGCCGCAACCGCTTCGTCGTCGCCGCACCTATTCGCGCGGTCAGCTAGCCACAGACTGGAAGCTGGATTCTAGAATCGCCCCTATCACCGAGCGTGTGTCGCGCAGATGCTCTTCACCGCAGCGACCACGGCCGCCTGCTCCGCATTCGCCATCCCCGGAAATAGCGGCAGCGTGATCAGCCGCTCCCATTCGCGCGACGCCACGGGACAATCCTCAGATTTCCACGCGAACTCTGTCTGGTAATACGGGTGCAGGTGCAGTGGACGCCAGTGCACCGAGCTCCCAATCTGTCGTCGCTGCAGCGCTTCGATGAACGCCGCACGGTCGATCGTCAGACGATCGAGTCGGAGTCGAA
>CADEEX010000469.1 GCA_902826465.1 uncultured Acidobacteriota bacterium | reverse complement strand
CAGTCCGAGAACATCACGACGTAGTCGCGGTCATAGGCGAATGGCTCGCGCTCGACCGGATCGAGGACGAGGGGAAAGTAGACCCCCAGCAGCTCCTGGCCCCCAGAGTGGCTGTGCGCCCAATAGGTCCCGCTCTGGCGGACAGGAAACCGGTACGTGAAGGCCTCGCCCGGCTGGATGCCGGCGAAGCTGACGCCGGGCACGCCGTCCATGTCGGGCGGCAGCAGGATGCCGTGCCAGTGAATCGACGCGATCTCCTCCAGCCGGTTGGTGACGCGAATGACGGCCTCCTGCCCCTCCCGGAGTCGGACGAGTGGTCCAGGCAAGGTGCCATTCACGGCCACCGCACTCCCGGTCCGGCCGTCGATCGGCAGGGCGAGATCCGCAATGACCAGGTCGATGACGTTGGCGTCTGACGCGGTTTGCGTGGGCGCCGTGAACGGCACGGCGGCCACGGTGGTATCGGCCCAGGCAAATGCCGGGGCGATCCGTGCCACGGCCGCGCACCCGCCTGCGGCGGCGGCGCGCTGCAGCAACACGCGCCGCGTCATCGCTGTGATGGGCATGGGCCGCGGTCCTTTTGATCCGTCCGATCTACGAACAGGACGCCGCGACCATCTTCAGGGTCTTGACTGCAAAGGGAGCGGTCGCTTTGTCGTGCGAACCTGTCACGGACACCTTGTGACCGAGGTGCTTGCTCAGATCGACCGACGCGCTCGTCAGACTCATGGTCGTCGGCGTCATGGCGTCCTTGGTCGGCGTGTCCTTCGTGGTCGAGTCCTTCTTCATCATCGCCATGTCGGCGGCCACCTTCAGCGTGAAGGTCCCCTTCGTGCTGCCTGCTTCGATGCAGCCCGTGTGCGTCGCGTCCTTCATAGCCATGTTTCCCATCTTGTCGTCTTTGGCCGCCGTGGCACTCGACTGGGCCGCGACGCCCCCCGACAACACCGCCCCGACCAACACGACAACGCTCGACATCATCCACTTCATACGTCCTCCTTTAGGTGAGACATGAATCAAATCAGTCCGACGTCATTTCTTGCTGGCAGCCAGCGTCCCCATCAGAGCGCGTTCTGGGTTCGCGTGAACCGGAGGGTTAGCTATCCCCGCCGCGCTCTTTCCGCGCTCTTGTCTACCATCGCTTGGTGGGCCATCATCATGCTGATCTTCTTGTCTATCGTCATCTTGTCGAACATGTCGGCCTTTTGCTGAGCGGACATCTTGCTCGTATCGTGGCCGGACATCTTCATCGCGGCACGTTTGTCCTTCGCAGACATCTCATCAATCATGACCGCCTTGTCATCCGTGGACATCTTGCCCATCTTGGCGATCATCTCGTCGCGCGACATCTTCGCGCGGGCCATCTTGTCCACGTGGCTGTGGTCGGCCGTCTGACTGAATGACGGGACAACCCCCACACCTGCCAGCAGGCCCATCGCGACCACCAATGCCCCAATTTTTGTACTCATGACTTCGTTCTCCTTTTGTGCATCATCAAACGCGGCCTTGCGCGCACACGTGATGAAGTTATAGCAAGTGAGAGGCCGCCAGGGTGGCACTCGCTGCTGCCCTCTTCAGATCACAGAAGCCCGCCACTCGTCAGGATTACCTTGAGTGCCCCTTCATTCGCCGCGTTTGCAAATGTGTCATACGCCTTCATGATGTCGTGCATCGCGAAGCGATGGGTCACGAGCTGGCTCGGCTGCAGCTTGCCCGAGCGCACGACCTTCAGCAGCATCGGTGTCGTGACCGTGTCCACCAGCCGTGTGGTGATTGCGATGTTACGGTCCCAGAGTTTCTCCAGATGCAGTTCCACCGGTTTGCCGTGGACGCCCACGTTCGCGATGCGTCCGCCTGCCGCGACGACGGCTTGGCAGATCGCGAAGGTCGCGGGAAGCCCCACCGCCTCGACGGCGACGTCGACGCCGGCCCCCTCTGTCAGTTCCATCACGCGATCGGCGGCGTGTCCATCCGCGCTGTTGATCAACGTGGTGGCGCCGAACTGTTTGGCCACCGCCAGGCGCTTGTCGTCCAGGTCGATCATGAAAATCGCCCCCGGTGAATAGAATTGCGCCGTCAGCAGCACGGCGAGCCCTATGGGCCCCGCGCCCACGATGGCGACCGTGTCCCCGGGTTTCACCTGCCCGTTCAGTACACCGCACTCAAAGCCGGTCGGCAAAATGTCGCTCAGCATGACCATGGCTTCTTCGTCGGCGTCGGCCGGGAAGTGGTAGAGACTCCCGTCGGCGTGCGGGATGCGCACGTACTCCGCCTGCGTTCCGTCAATGGTGTTCCCCAGAATCCAGCCGCCGCGCTGGCAGTGGGAATACATGCCTCGTTTGCAGAAATCGCACTTCAGGCAAGCCGTGACGCAGGAGATGATGACTCTTTCCCCCACGTGAAACTCCGAGACGCCAGCTCCGAGTTGCTCGACGACACCGATGCCCTCGTGACCGAGAATGCGTCCATCGGTCACCGTTGGGACATCTCCCTTTAGAATGTGCAAATCGGTTCCGCAGATCGTCGACGTGGTAATTCGCACGATGGCATCGCCCGGATCCTGGACGGTAGGGCGCGGCTTGTCCTCCCATGCGCGCTGGCCCGGACCGTGATAGACCAGTGCGGCCATGGTAGTGCGGGTGCCTGCAGCCGCCCGCGGCGTCGTCCGTTCGAGTTCAGCATTGGTCATTGAAAATTGCTCTCGATGATGCGGCTGCTACTTCGTACTGGCAGCCATCGTCCCAACGAGGGCCTGATGCTGATCGTGTGTGAGAAGGTTGCTGGCGTCGCCGACGGCTCGGATGAAGCTCATGCGCTGTTCGGCGCGGAGCTTCTCGATGTCGCCGATTTTCGCCTGCACCTTGGATGTGTCGATCGGGTCAGCGCCAGTCAGGACGTACAGCTCCTGCTCCCCCTGATCGATCTGACGTTGCCCAGACGTCCGGTCGAGCATGGCCTTTTCCTTCACGCGATTGAGGCCCCGCTTCTGATCCGCCGTGAGCGTGATGTGCTGGGGATGGTTGAGAAAGAAGCCTGTCGACCCCACGTGGTACAGATGCGAGGCACCGGCCTGGCCGGGCGTCGCGGAGGAAGGGCCACTCATTGAGGCCATGCCGCCGGCCGCCGGTGGCATGGCGCTCATTGCGGCATTTTTCGCCGGTGGCATCGCGCCCATCTCGCCCATGATCGTCCTTCATGCCCATCGGCGCTGCGTCTGGCGTCATGGCACCCTGGCCGGCTGGCATGCCCATTTCCTTCTTGTCATCCATCATGCCCATCGGCTTCTTGCCGGCGGTGCCCATGGGCATCGCGGGTTTCGCTTGCTTGATGGCCGTCTGCAGTTGTGCGACCTGCGCCCGAAGTTCC
>CADEEX010000468.1 GCA_902826465.1 uncultured Acidobacteriota bacterium | reverse complement strand
GTCGATCTCGTTGTCGAAGTGGCCGATGTTGCCGACGATCGCCTTGTCCTTCATCTTCGCCATGTCGTCCACGGTGATGATGTTGTGGTTGCCGGTCGCGGTGATGAAGATGTCGGCGCGCTCGATGACGTTCTCGAGCGTGTTCACTTCGTAGCCTTCCATCGCCGCCTGCAGCGCGCAGATCGGGTCGATCTCCGTCACGATGACGCGGCAGCCCTGGCCGCGCAGTGCCTGCGCGCAGCCCTTGCCGACTTCGCCGAAGCCGAACACCACGGCGACCTTGCCACCGAGCATGACGTCAGTCGCACGGGCGATGCCGTCTGGCAGCGAGTGGCGGCAGCCGTAGATGTTGTCGAACTTGCTCTTGGTCACCGAGTCGTTGACGTTGATGGCGGGGAAGAGCAGCGTCTTCGCTTCCATCATCTGGTAGAGGCGGTGGACGCCGGTGGTCGTCTCTTCGGACACACCCTTGATGTCCTTGGCGAGCCGAGTCCAGCGACCCTTGTCGCGCGCAATCGACTGGTTGATGCAGTCGAGGATCACGCCCCACTCTTCGGGCTCGCTCTCCGGCTTGAATGCGGGCACGTGGCCTGCCTTCTCGAACTCGGCGCCCTTGTGCACCACCAGGGTCGCGTCGCCGCCGTCGTCGACGATCAGCGTTGGGCCGCTGCCGTCCGGCCACTCGAGCGCCTGGTCCGTGCACCACCAGTATTCTTCGAGCGTTTCGCCCTTCCACGCGAAGACGGGCGTGCCCTTCGGGTGCTCGACCGTGCCGCCCGTTTCCGGGCGACCGACGACGACCGCCGCCGCGGCGTGGTCCTGGGTCGAGAAGATGTTGCAGGAGACCCAGCGCACGTCGGCGCCGAGTTCGGTCAGCGTCTCGATCAGCACCGCCGTCTGAATCGTCATGTGCAGGCTGCCCATGATGCGAGCGCCGGCCAGCGGTTTCTTGCCCGCGTGCTGCGCGCGGAGCGCCATCAGGCCCGGCATTTCCTGCTCGGCGAGCCTCATCTCCTTGCGGCCGAACTCGGCCTCGGCCAGGTTCTTCACCTTGAACGGTTCACGACCTGCCGCCCTGGCGGCAGCAAACGGGTGCTGTGCTGCGACTGCTGTTGACATGCTCACTTCTCTCCTTGTTGTCTGACTTCGATTGCGCCACGGAGCCACTGAGGCTCAGAGTCTCGTTGCCAAGTTCTCTGTGCCTCGGTGTCTCTGTGGCTATGTCTTTCTTCCCGTTGCCACGAACAGCGCCGGCCCTTTGCTCTTCGCGTCGGGGGGCAGGGCGACGATTCTGATTTCTTCGAATCCGGCCTCTGTCATCACGCGACGGATCTGCTCGTCCGAAAAGCCGAGCCACACGTGGCCCATCTGCTGGCGATAGTTGTCGCGATCGTGCGGCAGCATGTCGACCAGCACCACACGACCGCCCGGCTTCAGTGTGCGGGACGCCTCCCGCAGCGCCTTCGCCGGGTCGGGCACGTGATGCAGCACCAGCATGATGACCGCAGCATCGAGCACCGCGTCGTCGATGGGCAGCGCTTCGAGATCGCCGCGGCGCAGGTCGATGTTGTCGAACGCCTGCAGGCGCTTACGTGCGGCCTGCAGCATCGGCTGCGATCCATCGACTGCAATCAGGCGCGTCACAAACGGCGCCAGGGCTGCACTGACCTGGCCGGTACCGCATCCAAGGTCGCCGACGGTCGCGTCTGGGTCGGCAAACGCCGCCAGTGCGGCGAGGTGAAACCGATCACCAAAGAGTTCGTCGCGCAGCCTATCCCACTGGCCGGCCGACGACGAAAAGAATTCCTGGGATTTCGAACGCCGCTCAGCCAGCGCGCTCTGCAGGCGCCGCTGGTCCTGCGCCGCCGCCGGCGTGGCGCCGATCTGTTCACGGACGAGCTGCCACAACCGCCGGGCCGACGCGTCAGGGTCCTGGAGCGCCATCGTGTAGACGTTGCTGGTCCCCTCACCGCGCGCCACCACCCAACCGCTGTCAGCCAGCGCCTTCAAATGCCGGCTCACCGTCGACTGCGGCAGCTGGACGACCCCGCACAGTTCCGATACGGTCAACTCGCGGCGATCGAGGAGCAGCAGAATGCGACTGCGTGTCGAGTCAGCCAGCGCGGCGAGATGGTCGAGAATCGGGGTGGCCTTCGAATTCATCCTTAAATCCGGATGAATGGATGATACCGGGCCAACCCTCGGGTTGACAAGGGAAAATGTCGTGTTCAGAACCCCGGGGCCAGATTGAACTGGAACACCCAGCCCTGACCCCGTCGCTGGAACGGTCGCGCGAACGCGAACTCTCCAATGGCGAACCCAAACAGATTGGCGCGAAACGAGAGACCTGCGCTGCCCACCGGCTCACGCGTGCCGCCGGCAAACGACGGCCGCTCGCCGCGATTCCACGCCACACCCCCGTCCGCGAAGAGTGTGACCTCGATTGGTACGGGTCCGTACATCCCTGGCGACACGCCTGTGAACGGCCTCAGGAGCGGGAAGCGCCATTCCAGATTGCCGACCAGGAGACGACTGCCGACCAGCCGATCGATGGCGACACAGTCCGTGCCGGCATTGCCGCCGCACTCTGAGGCGCTGAATGTGGTGGCGCCGTACCCGCGAACAAGGTTCGGATACCCGAGATAGAGCGGAAACAGGCGCGGGTCCTGTGCGCCGGTGCCATAGCGACCGTAGTGCAGCACCCGACCGGCGAGCGTATAAAACGACACCGGCATCACGTAGCGCCGATAGTCGACGAGCAGTCCCGTGTAGTTCAGCGCGCCAAAGGTTGGCGTGGCTTCGATGCGATAGCGTCCGCCTCGCACCGGACCAGTGGCGCCGAACACCGAGGTGTCAGCGACGAGAGCCGCCGACGTGCTGGCCAGCGAGAGCGGCTGCGCGAGTGACCGCGTGGCGATGTCGTCAGCGAGCAACTGGCCGGTGTCGCGCGCATAGGCCTGGGTGCGCGTCACCTCGTCGAATAGCACCTGTGTCGTTCCCGCCTGAAACTCGATCCGCTGCGCCCGGTTGAACGGATAGGCGGTCAATACGGCGGCGCTTCGCTCAGTCTGGCGGAACACCGTCGTCTGCGCGACCACCGCCGGAATCCCGTTGACCGTGCCGAGTCTCTGCGAATAGCCACCACTCACGTATGGAATCTGGCCCCCTTGCACGCCCCAGTTCCAGCGTCGCGATCGATTCACGTAGAACGTCTGTGCCGCGGTGTCCTTCGGGCTGAAGTTGCCAGAGACACCCGAGTTCACCTGTACCGCCGTGCCGAGCACGTGATTGCCGAGCATGTCGCTGAAGTAGGCCGAGATGCCGCCGCCGACGAAGGCGCCAAATCGATTGGCACCGACGGCGACGGA
>CADEEX010000467.1 GCA_902826465.1 uncultured Acidobacteriota bacterium | reverse complement strand
GTCGCGAAAGCTGTCGATGATTCCGTTCTGACGGCTGGTGATCCGCCTCACCGTCGAAGCATAGCACTGTGATATTTGGCTGACTCAGCATTGGGGCTGGTCGTTGAGCGAGCTGGTGACACACGCAACCCGACCAAGATTCGCGCATGCCGAAAGCCCACATCCACCGCATCCGTTCGGTAGAGATTCACCACACGCGATCAGCGCGAGGCTGACACGATCGTGACCTCGAGTTGCTGAGTTGCGCTCTGCGACTTCTCCGTTGTCGACGTGGCTGCAAGTTGCAGCTGATAGCGACCCGGCGCGATGCCTATGAGGGGCACGCGAACCGTCACGGCGTACGTAGCGGAGCCGTCCTTCAACTCAACAGGCTCGAGGGTCTCCTCGTGCAAGAAGACTGCGCCCCCCTCGTCGTTCATCACGGTGGTCACAACATCGACCGTGGATGAAGTCCGGCCCGATTTCTTGTAGATCTCCGCGAACAGCGTCAGTTCGTCGTTCTGCGCGAAGGTTCGTTGGGAAACCGGCGCCGCCGGCAGGACCGCTCGCATCTGATCGTCGGCACGCGCTGTCATGAGCGCACCGCTGCCAAGCGAGCTCAGAGCCAAGCCGCTGATGCCGAAAGGTAGCTTGTGAAAGTCTGGCACGTCGAGGTCGTAGATGACCGAACCGAGCTTGCGTGTACCGCTGTCGTGCGCCGCGACACGTATCTGATACCGGCCGGGCGGCACGTCGATTCGATTCAACACACGTACGCCAGACCGCCGAACGCGGGTCTGATCGTCAGGCGACAAATCGAGTGACAGGGTGTCCTTACGAGCGGCGCGATTCTTGGCGATGGCGCCCGTCGCTCTGTAGGCAAGATCGAGGCTGCCCTTGGCGAGGGTCAGATCGCGGCCGAGCATTTCAACACCGATCAGTACCGACGCGTTTGGTGTCGCTCCTTTGAACGGCGCGGCGAATACTCGTATCGACAGACCGCTGACCGGAAGTGGACTGGCGAGCGCGTCGGCCAGCTCCTGCCCACGACCCGCGTCTTGCGCGGCCGGTGCCTTGCCTCGCGCTGCGACGTAGCCGCGACGCGACCGCACCGACAGGCCCGCACGAGTGCTCTTGACCTCGATGCGATGGAACTTGCCATCGCGTTTGTTGGACGGCGCGTAGTACGCCAGCACATAGTACGAACTGTTATCGGAGACCACACGCTCGAGGAACGTCCGGTAATCGTTCCGGTTGACGAATGCCAGCCCGCCACTATCATCCGACAGCTGGCGCAACGTCATCTGCTGCACGCGCATCTCGCGGTTGAGCGATCTATCCCCAGATTGCTGTAGTTCGATCGCCTCGTCGCCTAGCGACGATAAGCCGCGCGGGTCGATCGTATAGATGCCGACGTTCGATCGAGAGGCCAAGCCGACCACCTCCCGGAGATCATCCAGGATCGCGATCGCCGCACTGGGCAACTTGACGGGACCACGGATAATGTCGGTAATGTCGTAGTCGATTCCTTCGCTGAACAGCAACATCGTCTTGCGGCGGCCGTGGACTCCCCTGAGCCGGTCTGAAACGTAGCCGACAGTGGATAGCATCGATTGGGCCTGATGCGCCCGCAACTGATCGCGCCACGGAGGCTCCATGTCCGGGGGTGTGAACGGAATGTCTCGGTAGTTTCGCTTCTCATCGCTGGCCGCCGCTGTCAGCGACTGCAGCTTTTGTCCGACAAAACGATCGACCGCATCGATCAGCAGCCGTTTATTCCGAGTGAACTCCTGCGCGTCCTGTGAGCGGCCGCCGGTGAAGACGACGGCCATCAAGTCGTTGGCGCCGAGGCTCTGTGTAATGAAGAGTTTCGCGACGTCCTTGACCTGCTGCGATCGCAGCGCCGCGACGTGCAGATCATCGAGGACCATGACGTAGAGTCGTCCGTCGAATGGTTCCTCGTTGCCCGTCACGTCGGGTTCGATGGCCGGTGATGCGGGCCGCGACGCGAGACTGGTGCCGGCCGGAAGATCGACCGCCGCGAAGCTGACGATCTTCTGGGGTTTGCCGTCCTCAAACACTTCGAAGTCGGTGGCGGCGAGACCCGGAACAAAAGCGCCGTGCTCGTCGGTGACCAACGCGTCAACTTCCACGTACTCCGTGAGAGATCTGAAGGTCGGAGTCGGCGTCGCGGAGGTCTGGTCGCTTCGTCCGAGCAGTAACGCTGTGCTGCACGCCACGAGAAGTGCAGCCAGCTTGGCCACGGTTCCGACGCCAAACCCGTGCGAGCGCGTCATTGGGGCCGATTCTCTCGCGAGGGTAGAGCACCGTCAACGGCTTTCGGCCGGCATCTTCTGCACCATCGGGATCCACCTCTGCCATCACGTCGTGGGCGCGGCGGCGGTCATCGCACGCGTGTCAAGCTCTCACCTCCGTGACCGCAGCAGAGACAGCAACTCCTGTCAGTCGTCACCGCAGCCGTGTCAGCGGCCACCGCGCGCATGTCAGTGCTCACCGCAGCGCCGGCAGCAGTCACCCCCGGCTTTGTCAGCAGTCACCGCACGCGTGTCAGCGTCCACCGCAGCCGTGTCAGCAGTCACCCCGCGGTGTGCAGTTTTCATCAGTCGTAGAAGTCGAGTGTTGCCAACGAGTTAACAACGCCGGCTGACAGACGTGCGGCAACCGCTCAACGACGCGTGACGACGCCTGACAGCCGAACCATCACCGCTGACGCCTGTGAGGCCATCACAGACCAACGATCCGCGTCGCGGGCAACCGTCGCGGCACCCCTGTGGTATCTTCGTACCGACCATGGCCGAATCGATGAAAGACCGTCTGATCAAGAAGTTCGAGGACGAAATCCAGATCCTCGACCGTGAACTGAAGGTCGAACTGCCGAAAGAGATTCTGCGCGCGCGTGAACTCGGCGACCTGCGCGAGAACGCGGAATACCATGCGGCCAAAGAGCGGCAGCGGCTGGTCGAAACGCGCATCAGCATGCTCCAGGGGCGCGTCGCCGAGATCTCGCTGATCAACATCGATCGCATTCCCACCGATCGCGTCGGGTTCGGATCGACGGTCGAGGTCACCGAAAGCACCGGCGAGAAGCTCACCTTTCAGCTGGTGATGCCTGAAGACGCTGACGCGGCAAAAGGGCTCATTTCGACCACCTCGCCCATCGGCAAGGCCTTCCTCAACAAGGAACCCGGCGACAGCGTCACGGTGGTCACGCCAGGCGGCAAGCGCCAGTTCGACATCGAGAAGCTCTTCACGATCCACCACGTAGCGTCGGAATGACCGCACGCGGCGCTGACCCGTCGGCCGAAGCCTACTCCCCACTCCGTCGCACCGCTCTCGTGCTTTCCGGCACCGGCACCGCCGGTGCCTACCATGCCGGCGTGCTCCGCGCCCTCCACGAAGCCGGCGTCAAACTCGACAT
>CADEEX010000466.1 GCA_902826465.1 uncultured Acidobacteriota bacterium | reverse complement strand
GGGTACCCTGATGGACATTGCCTGTTCGTCGCACCACGCGACAGAAGCCGGCTACACGGAGTCGCACGACAAGAAGTGCCTCCTGATGGATGGCTGCGTCAAGAGCGGCTACAGTCTGGTGACTCTCGATAAAAAGGTGCTGAAGTTCGACGCCAAGGGCAACCAGCTTGCGCTGGATCTGATCAAGAAGACCGACCACGACAAGGACTGGAAGGTGTCGATCACGGGCAAGGTGACGGGCGACACGATTGCGGTCACCGACATCAGGATGCAGTAGCGCCGAGGAGACCCAGGGGTTCGCCCGCAAGGGCGAACCCCCATCGTGATGCGTGCTCGCAGCCAATTCGACGCTCTGGCCCTTCCGCACCTGGCGGCCGTCTATCGCCTTGCCCGTCAGCTGGCGGGCCCCGATCGCGCCGACGACCTCACGCAGGAGGCGTACTTGAGAGCGTGGACGCACTTCGATCAGTTCGATCCGGCCACCAATTGCCGTGCATGGCTGTGTCGGATTCTGCACAACACCTGGATCAGCCAATGGCGAAAGACCCGGTTGGAACTTCCGGTGGCGGATATCGAGGATGCACCGGCCGAACCCGCCTACGACTGGGAGCGGGAGCGTCTGGACGGCGACCTCTCGGCCGATATGCAGTGGGCCCTGGCACAGCTCCCCGACCACTATCGATGGGCGGTGCTCCTCGCGGACGTCGAGGAGCTGACCTACCAGGAGATTGCCGCGAGCCTTGACTGCCCGATCGGGACCGTGATGTCCCGCATCAGCCGGGGACGACGTCTTCTCGCCACGCTGATCATCAAGCGCCGTGCGCCGAAGCGCGCGACGCCGCTCACCCTTGTCGTCCGTGAACGGTAACGCCCCTATGACCTGTCAACAGTTTCTGGATGCGCTCGATTGCTATATCGACGGCGAATTATCGGCGACCGCATCGGCAGGCGCTGACGCCCATCGCCGGGAGTGCTCGTCGTGCGCGAGCGCCGCGGACCGTATCCTTCTTGTCAAGCATTCGGTCAAGCAGACCGTCGAGCGAGTGCGCGTGCCGGACGCACTGGAATCGAGGGTGGTTAGAGGGCTGGCGGCCTCACAGGCCGCACCGTCTCGCCGTCGGTCGCGACGACAGCTTCGCTGGGCGGCGGCCGTCGCCGCGGTCCTGATGGTAGGAGTCGGCGGCGCCGCACTGCGGCCGACGACGGACACCAGGGCCGCGGATGTCCTCGATCGTCTCGCGCTGCGCGTGGACGAGGACAGCGTGGTCACGCTCGAAGGCACGGTCCTTTGTCGGGATTGCGAACTGGAGCACCGCTATGGCGTCAAGGCGAGCTGCCAGGTCATTGGGCATCACGGGGCGATCGCTACCGCCGATGGACGCATCTGGAACATCGTCGAACAGCGAGAATCGGCCAGCTTGATTCACGATGAAAGCGTGCTCGGCAAGAGAATCGTCGCGCAGGGCCGAATACTGCGGGGGGCTCGAGCGTTCGTCATCGAGCGCTATCAGATCGTGAGCTAGACGGTCGAGCGTGCGCTCCCGGGCGTCGGTCACCTGCAGCACATTGACCTTGCCGTCCCACTTCGACGACCGCTCCAGAACGCGGGTCAGCTCACTGCGCAACGCCGCTACCGGCACCGCGTAGTCGATGTACACGAACACGGTGGCCCGTAGCTCCGCAGAGGAGCGCGTCCAGTCCTGGAACGGCGGATCGATCGAGATCGGCGATCGGCGGTCTCCACGTTGACGACACGGCGACTCCCGTGCGAGATGAGCGCGGCCCCACAGCCAGCGACTCGCTGTCATATGATTTGACCTCAAATCATTCAGAGCCGGGCAACAGCCAGCTCAACGTTGAACGTCCGTTATGCTTAGCGCTCCGACACGTGAGATCTGATGGCTGCTCCCCGTCCCAGCATCGGCCGCGATACCAGGTGGCTCCTGATCATCGTCGCCGTGTCGCTCACGGCGCTGTCGATGCTCGCCCGTGTTCGCTTCAGAGACACCGCTCGGATTGCCGGGCCAATGGCGCCGCTCCTGTCGCAGCTCCAGCCACGTTCGTCCTTCGATGAGATGAGCGCGGTGATCGAGGGCCTGCTTCCTCGACTGCGCGCCGCGGTCGTTCCGCTGGCACTCGCCGATACGGGGTCCGCGCCCGACCGCGATTCCTTCGTCCCGGCGATCCGATTCCGTGACGACTTCGTCGTCGCGCTGACGTCTACGTCCTCCCCGGCGACGGCGTCCTCCATCGTCGCCATCGACCGGGCGACGCGACTGGCGGTGGCACGGTCCCCTGGCGTGTTCCCGCGCACGTCACAGGTCTGGGAACCCACCGCCGCTTCTCCGTCGAGATTCTTCGTCGCGGTCAGTGCTCCGGCCGGGCAAGTGGTCGCTCGGCCGATTTTCGTGGCCGCGATCGCCTCAGCTGCAAGTTCGCGGTGGCCAGCTGCTGTGTGGGCGCTCCACGGAAGCCCAGCCATCGCACCGGGCACGCTGCTATTCACGTTCGAGGGTGTCCTCGCGGGGCTGATTGTCGATCTCGAGGGCCAACCGGCGCTCGTGCCGTCCTCATTGGTCAAGAGTGAGGCTGAACGGGTCCTGGCGACAGGCACTCACGAAGCCGGTCGGCTCCATCTCGAGGTTCAGACTCTGACCGATCCCCTCAAGGCCGCGACCGGTGCGGCCAACGGCGTCGTCATATCGTGGGTGGAGCCTTCGGGCCCAGCGGCCGGTCTCGTGAGAGTCGGCGATGTCATCGCGGAGGTCAACGGAGCTCCCCTCACATCGATAGCAGACTGGGAGTCACGCCTCGATCGCGTGTCCGTCGGACAACCTGTCGCCTTGACGCTCTGGCGCGGGGCGGAACGTGTGACGGTCACGATTCTCGCGAGCGGCGAAGGACCACCGGCGCCAGTGCCCCTCGGCCTGCGTCTCCGGACACTCGCGCGCATTGGCGCCAGAATCGAGGGCGTCGCCGAGCGTTCCGCCGCGCAACGGGCCGGTCTTCGCGCAGGCGATGTGCTGACGCGCGTCGGCGACCTCGACGCACCGACAGCCGCGCAGGCTGCACGCGAGTTTCGCACGACCACGGCGGAGAGGCCCCTGCTGCTCGGCGTCACCAGAGGCGACACGCACGTGGTCATGGCGATGGACCGGCGCTGGTGAGCACGCGGCAACAGGCCAGGCGCTGGGGACGGCGGCGACTCGCGCTCGGCCTGTCGCCGACGCCGGGTCCAGGGCTCGCACTGCTGCTGGTCGGCATGGCGATTGGCCCGGGTGGCCTCGGTGTGCTGTCAGCGGGAACGCTCGACTCCCTCGACCCGCTCGTCTCCCTCGCACTCGCGGCGCTGGGTGTGTTCGTGGGCCTGGACCTACGCCTCGGTGGACGGCAGGAGTGGCGTCTGCTGAGAGCCGGCAGTGTCGAGGCCGG
>CADEEX010000465.1 GCA_902826465.1 uncultured Acidobacteriota bacterium | reverse complement strand
TCGCCGGTCGGATAGTTCCACGATTCCTGCTTGTACTCCGGGTACTCGAGCGCCGTGCTTGCCCCGGGACCGCTCGACACCGTTTCGCCCTCGAAGTTGCCCCATGCGCGCGACAGCGTGTACTGGCCGCCGACTTCAGATCCAGCGGCGGGCCGGTAGGTCACCTGAGAGGTCATGCCCGCGTACTGTCGCGTCAGGACATTGCTGTTCTCGATGAGCCGCAGGTCGAAGCTGCGGCCGAACTGATTCTGGACCTTGCCGGTCGACGCGTCGATGCGGCCGGCGTAGAAGTCCTGATAGTCGCGGTAGCTGCCATCGATGCGCACCGACGTTCGGCTGCCGATCTGCCGGCTGACGCCACCCGAATACTCGTAGGTGGAGGGCGCGCGCAGGCTCGGCGAAATCTGCGGCGTCAGGCCAGGGATGTTCGGATTGCTGGCAAACACCAGATTGTTCTGGTTGGCGTTGTACCAATCGAACACCTGGCGGATCGCATCCGGAGTGGACACCACCGGCGCGGCCGCATTGATCGACGGTCCCTGGTAGTAGTACTGGTAGGTCTGACTGTTGCCCGCCGCCGACGATGCGTCGGCGAGGGTGTTGGAGATGGCCGCCACGTATCGCGCGAAGCTCGCGTTGATCGACCACACGCCAGAGCCGGTGGGATCGATGACGACGCCGAAGCGCGGACTGAACGCTGCGCTGTCGATGACCAGCTTCCCTTCCTGGTCGAGCCCGTGGTTCTTGTCCAGGCGCAGGCCGATATTGGCCGTCACGCGCGAGCCGACCTGCCACGTGTCGTTATAGAACAGCGAATGCAAGCGGAAGTTCGAACCCTGACTCGGTGACGGAATCGGATTCCACTGAATGACCGTGGTGTTGTCGCCAAGGAACTTCGGAATCACGTCTCCACCCACGGCATACGAGCCGGTGCCGAGGATGCGATAGTCGCTGCCCGACTGATAGTTGTTGGCCTTGCGAATATCGTTGAAGTTGTCGTAGCCGAACGTCATCGTGTGCGTGCCGATCCTGGGAGTCGACAGGAAGTAGGTGCCTTTGACGAAGTACTCTTCGTTATTCCGCTGTTCCGGATCGCAGATGCCGCAGAAGGTGTCCGCCCAGTAGCGGGTGCCCTTGCTCTGGTCAATCAGCAGTGTGCCTTCGATGAGGTCGCGACTCTTGGCGCCCACGCCGATGAACTCGTAGTTGCGCTGCGAGACCCGCGCTTCGAGCGACAGCGACGGCGTGATCACGCCGTTGTAGTTCACCGTAAAGATGTCCTGTGGCAGCTTCCGCGTGCCAAGGCTTCGCAGGTCCATCGACACGTTCTGGTTGAAGGTGTAGTTGACCTCTTCCTCGGTGACCTTCTGGAAGTTTCCCTGGAAGCGATGATTGGACGTCGGCGAATAGGTCAGCTTGCCTTCGTAGTTTCGTCGCTTGTTCTGGTAGGTGTACGGGATCAGCGTGGTGTTCAGCGTCCGGCCCTGCGACTGCGTCTGCGCGCGGCCGGCTGTGAAGAACCACAAGCGATTGCGCAGGACCGGTCCACCGAAGGTGTAGATGTACTCGGGAACCACCTTGTCGACACGCGTGTCGCCGTTGACCTTTTCGTACGGCGAGACCCGCCGCCACTTGTCGTTGTTGTAGGTGTCGCGGAACGATCCCGTGAAATCGTTGCCGCCGGACTTGGTGATGACGTTGACGACGCCGCCGGTGAAGCGGCCGTTTTCGGCCGAGATGCCGGCGACGGCCACGGTCGTTTCCTGAATCGCGTCTTCGATATACAGCGTGTACGGTGTGCCGCGCAGATTCTCGGTAATGGCCACACCGTTCACCATGAACAGGTTCTCGAACGAGACCGAGCCGGCGATCGAGTAGTTGCCGCTCGGGCCCGTCGCGTGGACCCCGGGCGCCTGCAGAATCGTCGCGTTGATATCCCGATTCGTCGGCAGGGCCGCAATCAACTCCTGCTTGAAGTTCGTGGCGACCTGCGTCGTCTTCATCAGCACTTCGGTCTGCGTGGCGGTCACCGTCACGGTCTCGGTGATACCGGCAGGACCCATGACCACGTCGAGCGGCACGACCTCCGTCGCTGCAATATTGAACGAGCGCTCGTGGAGAGCGAAGCCGGAGAGCTCGAACGTGACTTTGTAGCTGCCGGGGGGCAGCAGTGGCGCTGTGAAGTCACCGAGTTCCGACGTCACTGTGGTCCGTACACCCTGGAGATTCGGTGACGTGATGCTGACGGTCACCCCAGGCAGCGCCAGGCCCTGAGCGTCTTCAACGTGGCCCCTGATGGTGCCGGTGGTACTCTGCGCTTCTGCGCCGTCCGTGGCGAAGAGCAGGACGACGAGTAACGCCATCGCCGCTTTCAGTAGTCGCATTCATTTCCTCCTCGAGATGTATCAATGCACGGTCATGGGCAGCGGAGCCCGCCGTGGATAGGCCGTCGTATCAGGACGCGTGCAGTCGTCCCACTATTTTTCGGATCGAACGCCTCGAAGGATAGTGGTGGCGCCTGATAGGTGGGACAGAATGCGCGAAACGAGGGGCAAATCGCCTGAATAGCCGATTTGCGGGTGCTGTAAGACGGATACCTACAGATCGCGCGAGAGCCGAGCCAGGAGTTCGCTGGTCAACTCGTCGAGATGATCGATGACCAGCTGTGCGTCGGTCAGTTCGGCGGCCTCGTAACTCTGCGTGATGGCCACCGTGCTCAACCCGGCATGACGGGCCGACTGCAGGCCCCAGCGCGAGTCTTCCACGGCGACACAGTCTGCCGGCTGCAGTGCGACTCCGCTTACCTGGCTGAGGCGTTCGACGGCGAGCCGATACGGCGCGGGATCAGGCTTACTGGCCGGTGTGTCTTCTGCGGAGACCACCACCGGAAAGTAGCGGCGGAGGTCTTCCCGCTCGAGGACGCGCAGGATCTCTCCACGGAGAGCTCCGGAGGCAATCGCCACCGGCCCACAGGCGGCCATCCGACGAATAGCGTCGCGGGCGCCCGGAAACAGCACCGACCCGTCGTGCTCGAGCGCTTCCAGGCGCACGGCCTTCTCGGCGACGAGCGCTGTCAGCGTCCCCTCGCTGAGCGGACGTCCCGCATCGTTCGCCATCGCGGTAAACGCTCCGACATCGTCGAAACCGAGGTAGCGGTTGTAGTAATCGGCCTCGGTCAGCGAGAGTCCGTGCGCGATCGCGATATCGCGGAAGGCGCGAAAGTGCAGCGGTTCGCTGTTGGCGATCACACCGTCGAAGTCGAAGATGACGGCCTTGATCATGCCGGAGTTTTCATACGCTCGCCGGCGTGAATCGGGATCTTCAAGCGGTTCTCCGGCGGAGGATACGGACACTCGAACGTGGCGTTGTAGTAGCAGTACGGAATGTAGGCGCGGTTGAAGTCGAGCTCGTAGAGGCTGGTCGCGGTGCGATTCAGAT
>CADEEX010000464.1 GCA_902826465.1 uncultured Acidobacteriota bacterium | reverse complement strand
CTATCGCGCAGAAGACGGCGTCCCCGCCAACTCGAGCACGGAAACCTACGTCGCGTTGAAGGTGTTCATCGACAACTGGCGCTGGTTCGGTGTGCCCTTCTTCCTCCGCACCGGCAAGCGCATGCCGCGGCGCTGCAGCGAGATCGCGATTCAGTTGAAGGATGTGCCGCCGATCCTGTTCAACGCACGAGGCCGACGCGCACTCGAACCGAACGTCCTCACGATTCGCATTCAGCCCGACGAAGGGTACGCGCTGAAGATCTCGTCGAAGGTGCCGGGCCCACAGGTGGAAGTCGAGCCGGTGAGCATGGACTTTACCTACAGCGAGATGTTCGGCGGCACCTCGCCGGAAGCGTACGAGCGCCTGTTGCTCGACGTGATGGTCGGCGACGCCACCCTGTTCATGCGACGCGACCAGGTGGAAGCGTCGTGGAAGTGGCTGGCCCCCGTCCTCGATCGCTGGAGCGCGGCCGGCCAGACGTCGATACCGGAATACGCGGCCGGTTCGTGGGGACCCAAAGAAGCGGACGCGCTCATCGCCACCACCGGCGCGAAGTGGCGCACCCCCTAGTGTCCTCCTCATCGCTTCAGGCCCTGCTGGCGCGCGCCGATCTCGTGCTCGAGCGAGGCCGCGGAAGCGACGCCGTGCAGATGCTGGCGCCAGCACTCAGAAGCGGCGGACTCACACGCGAAGACGAGTTGGCCGTGCGTTCGGCATTGGCGCGCGGCTGGCTGTTGCAGGACGATCTGGAGCAGGCGGCGACCGCCCTTGGCCGGACGCCTGATACGTTCCGCGACACGGTCTCGCCATCGCGCCTCTCGACGTTGTGGCGCCTGCACGGCCGCCTGGCCTCCGCGCGTGGCGATCAGTCGCGCGCCATCGCCCTGCACGGACGTGCCCTGAAACATGCCGAGGCCGCACACGACTCCCACGCGATCGGCCTCGCCCATTACGAACTCGGCCACTGCTACCGCCAGGTCGGCGACGTGGCGATCGTACGCGAGCACATGACGAAGGCGGCGTCGGCCCTGCTCGCCGCCGGCGACCGGCGGCACCTCGCGCTCGTTCACTCGCTCTCGAGCATTTCGCTGGCGCAACTCGGTCGCTTCGACGAAGCCATGACGGCGCTTCAGCAGGCCGAGCGGCTCGCCGAACGTGTCCGCGCCGACGATGTCGTGGCGACGGTGTGCGGCAACCAGGCCAACGTCCACATGTTCGAGCACCGCTACGACCAGGCGTTGGCCCTGGCCGAGCGGAGCGTGACACTGCATGAGAGCCTCGGCTCCGGCCACGGGCTGGCGGTGGCGTTGGCGACGCTCGGACAAATCTGCGTGCGGCTTGGCGATCTGCGCCGCGCCGAAGACGCACTCAACCGGGCGCTGGCCGTGCGCAGTCCCATCCAGTTTCACGAAACCACTGGTGCCGTCTTTGACACGCTGACGCAGATTCACATGATCCGCGGCAACTACGATCAGGCCAGCGAGTGCCTGGGACGGGCGGGTGACGAGTACGGCGCCTACGGCCGACAGACCAGCCGCTGGTACGAGTGGTCCGTGAAGGTGCTCAATGCTCGGCTGGCGCTCAAGCGCGGTGCACTGGATCAGGCGGTCGCGCTGGCTGACGCCATCATCGGCACCAGCGAGGCACCGCCGCTCTATCAGCTGCAAGCCACGCTCATTGCCGCCGAAGCGCAGGCACTCGGCGGACGTCTGGTCGAGGCCGAGACACGTCTGAGTCGCGCGGCGGGCGGTCTCGACCCTCGAACCGAGCCGGGGACGTGGGCTGAGTACCTCCGCATTCGTGGGGCCCTGCACGAACACCGCGGCGCCGCCACCGAGGCGTATCACGATTTCGCGCAGAGCGCGACGCTCTTCGATCTGCTCGGTGAGCGCTATCAGACCGCGCTCAGCCACCTGGCCATCGGACGTCTCGTCGCCCGCACCGGCGCGCGCACGGTTGCTGAGCGTCACCTTGATCGCGCCGCCGCGGTCTTCACCAAGCTGGGCGCCGAACGCGATCTGCACGACACGGCGGCGGCCCGCGAGATCCTGACGACCGTCGGTACCGGAGAAGACGTCATCTCGTCGATCGAGGCCGATGATGCGGTGGTCAGGCGAATCGTCGATGCAGCCGCGCTGCCAGACCTGCTCGGACGAGAGACGGCGGCCGCCATGCTCGAAACATCGAGCGCCGACGCCGCCATCGTCTGCATCGAGCCCACCGACGGTGAACCACGGGTGATCGCGTGGGCCGGTTGCGACCGTGAGGGCGCGACGGCGCTGTTGCGCACGGCCGGGCGGCGCTATCCGCCCCATGCGACATTTCGCGACAGCCTGGGACGCGATGCCGAAGGGGCGCGGACCGTCCTGGTGCTCTCGCCGCGAACGCTGAGCCCCTTCCTCCTGCGGCGCCTCAGGATGATCGCCGCCGTCGCCCGCCAGGGATACGCCCTGTGCTCAGCGCTCGAGCGCTCGGATCAGACCGCTGCGGGACCGTTGATCGACCAGTCGCTGGAGCCGCTGCTGCCGGGTTTTCTGTCGGCGAGCGCCGCCATGGCGCGCGTCACCGAGCAGATTCAGCGCATGCAGGGAAACGACCTGCCAGTGCTCATCACCGGCGAGAGCGGCACCGGCAAGGAACTCGTGTCGCGCGCCATTCACCTGGGGTCGCACCGGAGCAGCGCCACCTTCCTCCCCTACAACTGCACCACCACCGGACGCGATCTCGCCGACAGTCAGCTCTTTGGCCATCGCCGTGGGGCCTTCACCGGAGCGGTGAGCGACCAGCCAGGCCTGATTCGCACCGCGGCCGGCGGCACCCTGTTCCTCGACGAAATCGGGGACCTCACGCTCGACGTGCAGCCCAAGCTGCTCCGCTTCCTCGAACACTCGGAAATCATGCCGATCGGCGACACACGGCCGCAGCGCGTCGATGTGCGGGTGATCGCGGCCACCAACGCCGACCTCGAACAACGCGTCGCCGAAGGTAAGTTTCGTGAAGACCTCTACTACCGCCTGAGCGTCATCCGCATTCACGTGCCGCCGCTTCGCGAGCGGCGCGAGGAAATTCCGCACCTCACGGCCTTCTTCCTTCGCGAGGTCTCCGAACGCCTCGCCAAGCCCGGCGTCGTGTTGAGCTCTGAGGTGCTCGACGTCTTCTCGCAGTACTGGTGGCCAGGGAATGTCCGGCAGTTGAAGAACGAAGTGCAGCGGGCGGTCGCGCTCAGCACTCCCGGCGGTATCGTCGATGCCACGCACTTGTCGCCCGAGATTGGCGCCACTCGTGTGGCAGGTGGCATTCGCCCCGAACGACGTCAATCGGCACAGCCACAGCCGCAGAATCTGGCCGCCGCGGTGGAACAGCTGGAGCGCGACACCATGTAATCGGCCCTCGACCGGACCCGCCGCAACATCTCGGAAGCGGCCAGGATTCGGGGGGCCACACG
>CADEEX010000463.1 GCA_902826465.1 uncultured Acidobacteriota bacterium | reverse complement strand
GCCGCACGAGGCAGACCGGCAGTCGCACGGAATCGGTCCCTCGTGGCTCGAGCGGACGCCGGTGGTCGTCTTGTAGTCGCGGGTGTCGAGCGCGGCCGCCGTGGTCAGATGTTGGTCGCTGATCAACGGAAAGCGTCCATCGCGCCGGCGTTCGTCGAACACGACGCTGAACCGAGCGCTCTGTGTTCCTCGTAACAGTCCCAACACACCCTGCCGATCGTCTTTGGCGCGGGCGGCGACGATGGTGTCCGGTGTGCCAGTGATCAGAGCCACCGTGGGTGCCTCGCCGCTGTCGCGTTGGAAGGCGTCGAATCCCACCTGTCGCAGCGTCATCAGCCCCACGAACGAAATGCCGAGCGTCAGCGACTCGTCTGCGCCAGTGACCGTAGCCACGCTGCGAGCGATCTGGCGCACGGCGTCGACGAGCGTCGCTTCGTTGTCGGCGGGCTGCTGCCCGAACGCGACGATCGCCACTTTGACCGCGGACCAGAAGCGGTGGCCGTAGAGGAACCAGTGGCTGGTGTCGATCTGGGCGGCGAGATCGTAGTCACCGCGCAGGCGCAGGGTACGAGTCAGCGCGTCGCGATCGCCGCTCTCCGCGAACGCCTGCGTGAGTGGGAGTGGATAAAACTGACACCAGATGCGAACGGCGTCACGATCGACGGGATGGCAGGCGGGGAGGAGCGCCTCACGCGCGACGGCCCATGCCGCCGCGTCGTGTCGAGCGAAGTCTGATGAATGCATGGAGAGCACGCTCAGTATAGCGAGCGCGCGCTCCACGACTGAATCAACAGTTCTTATCGAAAGTTTCGTGCTTTCGTGTCTTCGTGGCGTTGTCTGTCGGGTTTCCCTATCGCGGAAGCGTGTATGCCACGTACTCGCCCGAGTAGCTCCCGCCGCTGATGGCCACGACGATGTACTGCTTGCCGTCGACGAGATACGTCATCGGCGATCCACTCTGCGGCGCCGGCATCAGAATCTTGCCCACTTCGTTGCCGGTGGCTTTGTCGTAGGCGCGGAACATCGCCCCACGCGGATGCTCGGGCGTCGTCGTCAACTGCGGATCGCCCATCACCACCAGAGTCTTGGTCACCATCAGGCCGATGCCAGACGTGCCGGCCTGTCCGGTCTTCGGGATGTTCATGCCGCGAAGTGCCGGATGGTTGCGGACGTTGTCCGGCGTGTCGCCGTGCGGCACCTGCCACACAATCTCGCCGCGGTCCATGTTCACCGCCGAGATCGTGCCGTAGGGCGGCTTGAGAATCGAGATGCCATCCACCGTCAGCCCTCCCGCCTGCGCGGCTGGGGCCGCCGGAGCCGGAGCGGCGGCTGGTGCCGCATCGACCGGTCGAGGCGAACCAGTCAGTGGATCGCGCGTCTCATTGCCCGTGGCGCGAGCCGAATCGGCAGCGCAACAATCGCCGGGGCCGAGCACCTCGCGGAACGGACGACCGGCCACACCCGACACATAGCGGATGTCCGAGAAGCCGGGCGGCGGTGGCACGAGCGTGCCCGCGGTGATGCCGACGTTGTTCGCGTTGGCGAAGATGGTGTGAAGCTCTGGGTCGTAGGCCACACCCGGCCAGTTCGTACCGCCCACGGCGTTGCCCATATTCACGGCGCCGAGCAGCCCATTGGCGTCTCCAAGAATCGGCGGGTTATACATCGTCGTCGCCACCTTGTAGCGCGCGATCTGGGTCTGCGCCTGCGCACGGAGCGCCGGCGTGAAGTCGATCAGGTCGTCCGGCAGTTTGAGAACGTTGCGCGCATAGGCTGGCGGTCGGGTGGGGAAGGGCTGTGTCGGGCTGCTCTTCTCGCCGGGCACGTCGCTCTGCGGCACCGGGCGCTCTTCAATCGGCCACACCGGCTGGCCGGTGACGCGGTCGAACGCGTAGAGGAAGCCCTGCTTGCTGGCCGAGACCACCGCCTTCACCGGGCGTCCGCCCACGGTGAGGTCGGCAAGAATCGGCGCCGACGACATGTCGTAGTTCCACAGCGGGTGATGCACGAACTGGAAGTGCCACTTGCGCTGACCGGTGCGCAGGTCGACGCACACCAGACTCTCCGCGAACAGGTTGTTTCCCGGACGATGCCCACCGTAATAGTCGGATGTCGGCGTTTCTACCGGCAGGTAAACCAGTCCAAGTTCTTCGTCGACGGTGATCTGCGTCCACACACCGGTATTGCCGTTCACGGCCCACGAATCGTTCTCCCAGGTCTCGTTACCGAACTCGCCGGGGCGCGGAATCGTGTTGAACGTCCACAGCAGCTTGCCGGTGCGCACATCGAAGGCGCGCACCAGACCCTTGGTGTTGTTGTGCGTCGACACCGTGGCGCCTTCGCGGAACGACGAGCCGATGATGGCCACGTCCTTCACGATCGCCGCCGTCGCATGCAGGCCGATTTCGCCCGTCTCGAGGTTGATCGGCTGGCGATTGCCGAACACTGCGCCTGCTTTCAGATCGACGATGCCGTCGGTGCCGAAGCCCTGGACCGGCGCGCCATTTTTCGCGTTGAGTGCCACCAGTCGGTAGCCGGTGGTGACGTAGAGGATGCGATCGTCGCCGCGCCCATCGGTCCAGTACGACACGCCGCGGCCAGATAATTGTCGCGGCGACACCGCTGCACGCTGACCCTCGCGCAGGCTGTGCGACCAGATCAGCTCGCCCGTACGTCCATCGAGTGCGATCACCGAACGGCGCGTGCCGGCGGTGGTGTAGAGGATGCCGTTGATGGCGAGCGGCGTGCCTTCGAGCTTGAACTCGGGGCGCGGGCCGAACACATCGGTCTTGAAGCGCCACGCCACTTCGAGCCGATTGAAGTTCGAGGCGTTGATCTGGTCGAGGGGCGAGTATTTCGTGCCGCGCATATCGGCCGTGTAGTGCGGCCAGTCGCCCTTGGCCAGTGACGGGGGGCCGGCACTACCGGCGCGTTCCTGGCCGACGATGGCCGCCGACACGAACACCACCACCCCGAGCATCGAGAGCAGCCAGGACTTCCGCAGCATGCAGCCTCCTCAAGTTGAGAGGGGCGGAGACTAACACAGACCACGGGGAAGGAGGCTGGATTCTAGATGCTGGATGCTAGGGTGCCGGGTGCTGGAGTGGCAGAAAGTGCGCGGCGAATTTCTCCGGGCGATGGCAGCTCCTCCAGCACGAACCCCAGAAACGGCCAGAAACCAACCGAGCCCTTTGGGCAGCATTCCTGCTTCGCCACGAAGTATGGCGAACTATCAGAAGTTGGACGTGTGGAGGAGCGGGATGCAGTTGGTCGAGGCATGTTATCGCCTGACAAGAGGTTTCCCAGCTGATGAACGATTCGGAATCACGAGCCAGATGCGTCGTGCGGCGCTGTCGATTCCGTCGAACGTAGCCGAGGGCCACTGTCGTCGCACGGCCGGCGCCTTCCTCAACCACATCTCGATTGCGCTGGGTTCACACGCCGAACTGGA
>CADEEX010000462.1 GCA_902826465.1 uncultured Acidobacteriota bacterium | reverse complement strand
GGCTGAGGGCGCCGACGGACGCGGATCGCGACGCGCTCCGGAACCGGACGAACGCTGGCCGCCCATGGGTGGACGCCCAGCCTGGCCAGGACGCTGAGGATATTGGCCGCCGGGGCGCTGTGGATATTGACCGGGCCGCGGCGCCGCCCCGGGTTGCGGCCGGAGTGGCTGCGACGGCAGTGGACGGGGGCCACCCGGGGCCGCCGGGCGCGCAGCGGCGCCCGGGTATGCCGGCCGGGGAGGATAGAGAGCTCCTCCGGGTCGTGGAGGTTGCGGCCCTCCGGGTCGTGCGGCGCCGGCGCCCGGAGGTGCTGCGACTGGGCGGGGTGGGGCCGTCGCGGGGCGCGGGGCCACGGCACGTGTCACCACACGCGGCGCCGGTGCTGTGGGCAGCGGCGGCGTCGGCGACGTTGGACGCTGTTCTTCGATGCGCAAGCGAATCGTCGGCGGGACGATACGGCCGGCGGTCGCGGCAGGCTTGGCGGCGACGGTCGGTGCGACAGGAGCGGGCGGTGCGGCGGCCACCGGTGCTGCTGGCACGGGCGCCGGTTCCGGTTCAGGCTCGGCTTCAAACACCGGCTCCGGGACGGGCAACTCCGCGACGACCGGCTCGACGATCGGTTCGTGCACCGGTTCAGGCGCTTCCTCGACCGGTTCGGGTATCGGTTCGGGTTCTGGCGGTGCGACTTCTGCCACCGGCGCCCACGTGCTGGCCATCGGCTCCGCCGATTCGGTCAGCTCGGCATCAGGCGAGGTGACCGCCACCGGTTTCGCCGTCTTGATCAGGCGGGGCGGCGGCAGCGCCGGAGCGACGGGTTTGGCCGGCTCGGGCGACTTCTTCGCCAGCATCGGCTTCTTGCCGCCCTTGATGATCGGCGTTTCGGCGAAGATGTCGCCGGTCGGCAGCTTGATGTTGCGTTGCTTGGACAGTCGATCGACGAACTGGCGGGCGACGACCTCTTCGATCGTGCTCGACGCGCTCTTCACTTCGATGCCGTGATCGCGCTTCAGCAGCGCAGTCACTTCCTGGCTCGTCGTGTTGAGCAGCTCCGCGACCCTATAAATCCGGACAGTTGACAACGGCTTACCTCAAATCAAAATGCCGCACGGCTCGAGGCCGGCGCTGCACGTCGTGCACTATTCCTGATCGTCTCCGGCGGCGATCTCTTCGCCGTTGGCAGCCGCCAGAATCTTCTCGGCCGTCTTGCCACCGATCCCGGAAATCTCCGACAACTGCTCGACGGTGGCGCCGGCCACGGCCGCGGCCGAATCGAACCCGGCCTCGACCAGCTTCCGAACGGTCTTGTCGCCGATCCCGGCGAGCGTGTACGGCAGCGGCGCTTCGTCTCCAACCACACCCGGCTCGGTGGCATCGGCAGACTCCGTGCCCTCGGTGGCTCCGTCGGCGGGCACTTCGAGCTCGCCGAACTGCGCTTCCACCTCGCGGCGCTTTTCTTCTTCGCTCTTGATGTCGATGCGCCAGCCGGTCAGCTTCGCGGCGAGCCGCACGTTCTGGCCCTTCTTGCCGATGGCCAGCGACAGCTGCTTGTCCTCGACGACGACCTCCATCACCTTGTCGTGATCGTCGACGATGGTCACGCGCTGCACCTTCGCCGGGCTCAGGGCGTTGGTGACGAACATCACCGGGTCTTCTGAAAATTCGACGATGTCGATCTTCTCGCCGCGCAGTTCGCGGATGATCGACTGGACGCGCGTGCCCTTCATGCCGACGCAGGCGCCGACCGGATCGACGTCGCGTTCGCGCGAGAACACCGCCACCTTGGCGCGGTCGCCCGCTTCACGCACGGCACCGCGGATCATGACCGTGCCGTCGTAGATTTCCGGCACTTCCTGTTCGAACAGCTTGATGAGCAGCGCCGGATCCGTGCGGGACAACATGATCTGTGGTCCCTTGGCGCCGCGGTTGACGCCCTTGATGACCGTGCGCACCCGATCCTGCGGCGCGTAGCTCTCGGCGCGCGACTGATCCTTGCGGGGCAGCAGCGCTTCGATGCGGCCGATCTCGATGATGATGTCGCCGTTCTCGAAGCGCTTGATGGTGCCGTTGACGACCTCGCCAATGCGCTGGTTGAACTCGGCGAAGATGTTCTCGCGCTCGGCTTCGCGAACCTTCTGGAAGATGACCTGCTTGGCCGTCTGCGCCGCGATCCGCCCGAGATCCTCCGGGGCGCGCGGAAACTCGACTTCCATGTCGACCTCGGCCTCGTCGCCGTACAGGCCGCGGGCTTCCTCGAGCGACATTTCGGTGCCGGGCGACGTCACTTCCTCGACAATGCGCTTCACCGCGACGAGTTCGAGCTGGCCCGATTCGATGTTGACCCGGGCACGCATGTTCTCGTTCTTGTACTTCTTGCGAGCGGCGGCCTCGACCGCATCCTGCAGCGCGGCGACGATGATGTTCTGCTCGACGCCCTTTTCCTTGGCGACGGCTTCGATGAACTGCTGCAACGGATTCGACATGGCTAAAAATCCACTTCCAGATTCGCGCGCGTAATCAAATCGACCGGCACCTGGTGCCGCCGGCCGCCCTCGGTTTCCACCGTGACCTGCCCGTCGGCGACGCCGGCGAGCCGGCCCTTGAAGTAGCCCTGGCCATCCACCGGCGTCCTGACCACGAGCTTGGCCCTCCGCCCGGTGAATCTGACGTAGTCGTCCAGCCCTCGCAGCGGTCGGTCCAGCCCCGGCGACGACACCTCGAGGGTATACGCCGTCGGTACTACGTCCTCAACATCCAGCAGCGCACTCAGATCGCGGCTCACGCGCGCGCAATCGTCGACGCTGACGCATTCTTCGGCGGTGGCGGCCGGGCCGGGCCGATCGAGCTGCACCCTCAGCACCATGCCCGCCGCTTCGCGCCGGAACTGCACGTCGAACACTTCGAGCCCGAGGCTCGACGCCACACGTACTACCAGTGGCTTGACCTGTTCAGCGACCAGCCCCTCGCGTCCCATTTTCAGAATCAGACCCCCAGAAACTAAAAAAGTGGGCACAAGCCCACTCCGGTACTGCTGGCAGGTCCAAACACGGAATCATAGCACAGGAAAACGCCGCGATTGCCCGTTCCAGTCGCCGTTCGCCGAAGGCAATGGGTCGGTGCGGGGAACGTCAGGCGACGGGCCGGGCCAGCAGGTCGTAGTCGCGGGCCCCTACAATCTCGACATCCACGAAGTCGCCTGCCCGGTAGGTCGACGGGTCGCATTCGGTCAGGTACACCGTCGCGTCGATGTCCGGGGCCTGGGTCATCAGTCGTCCCTGCAACACGAGTTCGTGCTCGCCGGCGGGACCATCCACCACCATGCGGGTTCGTTCACCGATGCGCGCGCGCTGCCGATGCTTGACGAGCTTCTGCTGCAGCTTCATGACTCGGTGGCGCCGCGCCGTCTTGGTGCGTGTCGGCACGTCGTCTTCGAGCTGGAACGCCGACGTCCCCTCCTCGTG
>CADEEX010000461.1 GCA_902826465.1 uncultured Acidobacteriota bacterium | reverse complement strand
CGAGAAGGCGCCGACGCCGCCCCGGCTGCCGCTGCGCGCGCCGCCGCCGGGGACAACAGCCTGGAGACCGCGAGCGTCAACGGGATAGATCGCCACGTTGGCACGCACCGCGGCGTTCACCGCCTTGCGGAGTTCCACCTGGTTGTCTGAACCGCTGCGCTCCATGCCGGAGCTGAAATAGAGGATCGCCTTCTTCTGCTGAATGGGCGTGAGCGCCTGAGCGAGCGCTGTCAGCGCCCGGAGGCGCACGTCGTTGTTGAAGGTGTCGAGTTCCTGGGCGCTGGCGTCAGCGGTGGCGCTGTCGCTGGTGGCTGACGCCGCGGCTTCGTCTGTCGCCACCGTGCTCGCGTCCACGGTTGTCGTGCCAGTGCCAGAGACGCTGGACAACGACGCCAGCGCCGACTGCACGGTGCCCTTGTCGCTGCTGAAGTCGGTAAGGATCTGCAGGCTCGAGCCGATCGTCGCCACCGCCACAAGGTCGGCCGGCGTCATCGTGTCCGTGGTCCAGGTCATCGCCGAGTCGATCGCGGTCTGCACGTCTTCTGGCTGCATCGAGCTGGTGTCGAAGAGCAGGATGAGGAGCCGGTGGCCGGCGAGTGCCTCGGATGTCATCGGCGCGGGCGCCGGCGCGGCAGCAGCACGGGGCGTGCCGTCGATCACCGCCGTCGTGTCTGCGTCCACGCCTGCAAGCATGTTCGCCGTCGTCACTGGTGCGGCCGTGCGCGACACCTCTTCGAACCCGAACGAGTCGATCTGCTGCGGCTTGCCGTCCTCGAGTAGCTGGAAATCGTTGGCCGTGAGATTGCGGACGACGTTGCCGCTGCGATCGCGGACGACCACATCGACGAGGATGAGGTCGACGGCGGAGCGGAAGATCGGTGCTGGTGGCGTCGGTGTCTGGGGTTGCTGGGCGTTCGGTACGATGCCGAGCATCGACACGAGGCCGACGACCGTGGTGAAGGTGCGCAGGCGCGGCATCAGAACCTCACCCGCAGGTTGGCGGTCATCGTGCGCAGCGGCCGCACCGACAGCACTTGTCCGAACGTGGGCGAGTTGAGGTTGGTGTCGATGCTGTTCCACTGCACGGTGTTGAGAATGTTCTGCGCGTTGAGGCTGAGCGTCATTCCGCGGTTGCCACCAAGACGAAGGTCGCGGCTGAACTGCGCGTTGAGCTGCCGGGCCGATGGACCGACGATGGTATTGCGGGCTGACGTGCCGAATGTACCGGCGGCTGGCACACTGAAGGCGGCGGTGTTGAAGAACTGCGTGATGGTCGGGTCGTCAATCGCAACAGCAGCGCCGTCGTAGTTGGCCCGCAGGGAACCGCTGGTGCCGCGCGCCGCATCGCTCGCGGCGCCGATCACGCGAGCCGTGAACGGGGAGCCCGACTGATACGAGAAGTGCGTTGAAGCGTTCCAGCTGCCGGCGAAGGCGGCGAGCAGCCAGCCATTGGCCAGCCAGCGTCGGTTCACGCCGAACGGCAGCTCCCAGGTGGCTTGCGCCGTGAGCTGATGCCGGCGATCGAAGTTCGACCGCGCCCATTCCGCCTCGAGGTCCTGATCGTTCTGCGCCACGACGGTGGCGCCCGCGCCAAGCGACGAGGCGTTGTCCATCGACTTGGCGAGCGTGTACGACGCGTTGGCCGACACTCCGCTGGCGAAGCGTCGGCGGATCTGGAACGTGCCCGAGTTCATCAACGAGTGCCCCTCAGACGACTCCCAGATGAACGCCTGCACGCCCGGAATACGCAAGCCGTTCGGGTCGCGGTTCGGTGCACGGAGGATGTCGAGATTGCTGCCGCGTGTGCCGGTGTAGTTGAAGAACAGACTCCAATTGCGGCTGATGTCGCGCGATAGCGCAGCGTTCCACGTGTGGATGTTGCCGAGGGCGTAGTTGCGATCGACGCCCCAGTTGTTGGTGGTCGTCGAGGTTGAGGCCAGGAGCGCCGACTGCAGGGCGAGCGGCGTCGTCGTCGAACCAAGAATGGTCTGGGTGAGCGTGAAGGGTGGTTGGGCGGAGAGTTGCCGCGCGATCTGCGCGTACGACCCGTTGTTGTAGGTGAGGCTGTAGCCACCACGCAGCACCGTGTTGTTGGCCAGTCGATAGGCGACCCCCACGCGTGGTCCGAGGTTGTTGAGATCGGCGTCAACGAGTCCGGCAGGAAAGGCGCCCGTGAAGAGTCCCGTGCCACCGGCCGTCACCGCCGACGCGCCCGTGAAGCCAGGCGCCACGTCGAGATTGGCCATCAGGCCGTTCGACTCCGTGTAGGGGAGCACGAGTTCGTAGCGCAGTCCCAGGTTGAAGGTGAGGCGATTGCCGCGGCGCCAGTTGTCCTCGACAAACGCGTTGAACGACTGTCCCTTCAGGTGGGTGGTGCCGCCGGACTGCAGGGTCGCCTGCTGCGGCATGCCGAGCAGGAAGTCGGCGAAGTCGGCACCGCTGCGGCCCGCCACTTCCGCGCCCGGCGCGGTGTAGAGACCCGTGAACGAAAAGCTGCCGCGCGCGTTGCTGTTGTTCTGGTTCGCCGATCGATCGAGCCGGTAGTCGCCGCCGATGCGCAGCTGATGCCGCCCGATGGGGCGCATCCACGCGTAGCTGGCGGTCAGCCGATCGTCGGTTCGCGCGGTGGCGGCGCCGAGTCGCGCGCTGCTGAACGTCGAGAACGAGAGGTTCGGAATGCCCCAGTTCAACGCATCGACCGACGTGGCGCCCGGGTACTGAATGCCGGCCTGCCCAGACACATCGCTGATCCCTGAGAAATCGTTCGTGGCCGACGAGGTCGCGTGCGTGACGTTGACGTTGATGTTCTGAAAATTCCGCCCGCGGATGATGTTCAGCGACAGCGGCACCGCCACGCTGGTGTTGGACGACTCGCTGCCGAGCGCCGTGAAGATGTTCGGCTGCGCGCTCTCGCTGTGCCTCACCTGTAACTGGCCGTTGAGAATGATGTTCGTGCCTGCGGGCGCCGCACCACGTCCGCGGCCCGGTCCGCCCAGGCCACCGAACCCGCCGCGTCCGCCGCCACCGCGTCCCCCGCCGTTGGCGCCACCGCGCCCTGCCGCCGCCGTGGTGGTCGACAGGTTCTGCGTAAACCTCAGGCTCACATCGTCGGCGCTGGTGCGCGCCAGCGTGGTGAGCTGGTAGTTCTGCGCGGTACCTGGAAGGTTCGCACGGGGAATGTATCCGAGGAACGCCAGCGCCGCACCATTCATGCGTGACGTCGGAATCTGGTTGTTGGGGAGCGGCTGGCCGGTACTCGGATCGATCAGCGCGACGCCAGAGGCCGAGAAGTCGCCGGTGCGCATCGCATCGGTTGGGACCGTCGCGTACTGGTTGAACACGTTGTTCGAGCGGTTGCCGTTGTAGTTCAACTGGAAGTTCGAGCGGCGATTCGTGGTCTCGTAAAGGCCGGGAATCTTGAAGGGCCCGCCGATGGTGCCGCCGAACTTGTTCCTGGCGAA
>CADEEX010000460.1 GCA_902826465.1 uncultured Acidobacteriota bacterium | reverse complement strand
GAGGGAGTGCTCCCAGACCCGCCATACTCGCCAGCCGGCCTTGCGAAGCTCCCTGTTTACCAACCTGTCGCGCTCCACATTGCGCGACAGCTTCTGCTGCCAAAACTCGTGATTGTTCTCGGGGATCTTCGAGTGCAGCGGACACTGATGCCAAAAGCACCCGTCGACAAACACTGCTAACCGCTCGAGCTTGAAGACGAAGTCCGGACGAACGATCAGGTTGGCCTTGCCTTCACGCCGTGCGACCTGCGGACCGAGCGGGAGCTTGATGGCAACGTGGCGTCGCCACCCTGTGATGCCAGCGCGCTTGAAGGCGGCAGCAAGCGCTAGTTCGGTCGTTCTGTTGCCTTTGCCCCGGATGCGAGACATGACGTCCGAGCGCTTCTTGGTGTCGAAAACGTCTGCCACCAAGCGCCTCGCGAGCTACGGCTCGGCCTTGGGCAAGTAAGGCGCCGCCGCTAAAGGCGTCGCTGCCAAGAGCCAAGCGACTGCTGCATCGAGACGTAGCTGATACTCGACCGCGCTTACACCAACGGGCACGCCGCCCACCAAAGAGGCTGGTACGAAGCGCGGGAAGCCCTCGACGACCTTGTACAGGCCCGTGTCTCGGATGCGCAGCACGAGCTTGGCGTACTCAGCCGCCAAGCGGTCGTCGTATCCTGCGGCATAGATCAGCGCGTCAAACTGAGACTGCAACGCATAGTCCTCAGCGATGTGGGCTCTGGTTTCGGCGACCTGGGCTGGCAGGCTCTCGGTGCCGCTCGCTTCGTCTCGCACAACGAGGCTGAAGAGCATCAGGTTGCCACCGGGCGGCTCGAGCAATTGGTCAAGGCCGTGAATGACGTGAGCGCCGTCCACTCGCCCCGTCGTCTTGACTTCGATACCCAAGCCTGGAGTCTCGAAGTCGTTGCGGGCGCCCGCCGGTCCTCGCCACATCTTGACTGCCGCAGCCATTCCCGCCGCAGGTGCGAGCCACCGGTTCAAGAACACGAGCTCCCCAAACAGCCCCAGCTGCTCCTCTTTGGAGAGCACGCCTTGGGCGATGCCCGACCAGAACCGGCGCCACTTGGCCAAGACGTTCTGCACGAGCCGAACTCGCCCAATGCTGGCCCCTGCTTCCAGCGCTTCGATCAATTCCACCGCGATCATGTCGAGCGCCGCGTACCCCTGGGCATCTAGGCACACGATCTCTATGAACCGTTTGGTTGCCTCGCCACCGGGTCGCAGCTCCGCGGTCTGCACAGCAATTCCTCGGCTGGTGCGCTCAGCGATCTCACCGAGTTCGCCGTTAGGCAGCTCAACAAGAACATGCCGGCGCTTCGCAGCATCCACTGCAATCAGCACGTCTGGATGCCTGCCAGCGAGCGCACGACGAACTGTCAGCCGCTCCCCGGACGGCGGCTGGGCCTCCAGCAGGTCCCAGCGCATTTGAGTAACTGCCTGCCTCACCCCAGAACCGGCTGCCACCTGGCAGTGCCTTCTAGGTATGCCTCCGAAGGACCGGCCTTCTTCGTCACGGGGAACGAAACCGCCAGCCCGACAAGGTCGCAGGCCTGCCCGTCGTCCGGGTTCGCAAAGAGCTTCTCACGCGTGCCCTGAGGCCCACCGTCATCGTGACCTGAGAAGCGGCTAATCGGGTAGAGCAGCAGAAGGCCGCAGCTCGAGCGCCTTGAGCGCCTAGCCGCCACATTTCGGTCCTTGACGGCGCCGCTGGCCACCCTTTGCTTGGCCTGCTCGAGTTCCTCGGCAGTCAATCCGAACTCTTCGTCGCCCGGGGTCGTGATGACGCCAAGCGAGTTCGAGCCGGCGATGCGCGTGCGCGACAAGTTCCAGGCATTGCCCGCACCCTGCGGAAGCCAGGTGGCCGCGCCCAGCTTCTTGCCTTCTTTATCGCGCCCGCGAACCACCACTGTCCAGTTCACGAGGTCGCCCTCAACATTCTGGCGCTCTATCCAGCCGGCCATCAGCTCAGGAGCTAGCCCACCGACTTCGGGGTCGACGCCATAAGAGCGCAAGAAGGCCACCACCTTGGCCGCTGTCACGTCTGCCCACAACGGTCCCACAGATTCCTTGGCGGAGGGCGCTCCGAGCAGGGTTAGGAATCGGGTGGCGGCTTGGCGGTTCCTCTCGGCCAGCACGGCCAGCCGCTCTGGGTTGTTCAGCGGGAACTTGAACGTCTGCTCCAGCGATCCACTGTAGGACTGCGAAATACGAGTCGAGGTCGTGAAGCGGCTCTTGAGAGCTGAGGTGACCTGCATGGACGGGTGCTGCAAGATGCGCACGCCAACGTCGTAGGGCGTCAGGCCCGGCACCTTCTCGTACTGCTCAATGTCTTGACGCAGGCGGTGCTCGACCAACGCCAAGTCCGCAAACCAACCAGCTAGCGCGCCCGTGGTGTAGATGCGTGTGAGGTCCTGATATCCGCCGCGGTAGCCGTACCAACGACACATCTGCAGGAGCGTGTCGTACTGCGGTGACTTGCGGGCAAAGTAAGACACCAGCAGGCCCTCGAGCGTCAGCCCGCGGGAGAGCTTGTTGCCGCCGATGGCGATGGCCTTGAGCGAGGGTTCGAGCTCGTAGTCGAGCACCTCGCCCTTGTCGCTGTTGATCTCGCGCACTGACACGGCGTCAAGGAACGGACCGATCGCGCCCTCAATGTCAGCGAAGCTGTGCACAGGTGCCCCTGCCACGCTTTCGCCGGTGGGCACAAAGTCAGTCTCCCAGAGCTTCTTGAAGCGATCCTTGATGCCGCTCTTGCGGTCATAGCGCCACTCATCCCTGAGCTCGCGAAAGCGCTGCTCGACGAGAAGCTTGGTAGGCCCCTGATCGGCGATCTTCTGGCTTGTGTGCACGAGCATCGTGCACGGCTCGCTGGCCTTGCCCCGCAGAGCACGGGCGGCGCCACCGAGCCCGAAGGCCATGATGGCTTGTTCCAGGGTCGCAACGAGCTCGTTGTTTTGCATGAGGGCCGCAACCTGCTCTTCCGGCACCGTGCGCAAGACGTTCAGGCCCTTGACCTCCTCATCGGTCGCCGGGTCAAACCGCCCGAAGAACTCCTCGGTGCCGAAGTAGCCCGAGGGCTTCGGCAGGTCGATGAAGAAGTCCTTGGGGTAGAGGTCCTCGCCTGCCTTTCCGTCATAGGTGTCGTGCGGGATGAGGATGTTGGCAAACGGTGTGGCGGTGTACGCGACATAGGCCCTGCGGGAGAACACCTGCACCAACTCGCGTATGAGCCCGTTGATGACAGCTGGTGGCTCGTAGTCGGGGTCCGCGGGGTCGAACTCGCCCTCGGTCTGGTAACTGCCGCGAGTGTCAACGCTGGCTTGGTCGGCTTCGTCGTCGATGAAAAGCGTGGGCAGATTGCGCCGAACATCCTCTGTTGACGACCGGAACCACGTGCGGAGCCGACGCAGCACCGTTCCGTTCTTTTTGACCACGATAAGCACGGGCTGCGAGCCCTGCAGTGCGGCCGCGTTGGCCCAGCCCGGA
>CADEEX010000459.1 GCA_902826465.1 uncultured Acidobacteriota bacterium | reverse complement strand
TCGCCCGCCAGCAGGTCGAGAACGGCGCCAACGTCATCGACATCTGCATGGACGAGGGCATGATCGACGGCGTGGCCGCCATGAGCCGCTTCCTGCAGTTGCTGGGCAGCGAACCGGAGGTCGCCAAGGTCCCGTTCATGGTGGATTCCTCCAAGTGGGAAGTGATCGAGGCCGGGCTGCGCTGCCTGCAGGGCAAGGGGATCGTCAACTCCATCTCACTCAAGGAAGGCGAGGAAAAGTTCCGTCAGAACGCCGCGATCGTCCGCAAGTACGGCGCGGCGGTGGTGGTGATGGCCTTCGATGAGCAGGGCCAGGCCGCGACCTACGAAGACAAGATCCGGATCTGCAAGCGCGCCTACGACATCCTCACGACCGAGATCGGCATCGCGCCCGAAGACATCATCTTCGACCCGAACATCCTCACCGTCGCGACCGGCATGGAGGAGCACAACAACTACGCGGTCGACTTCATCGAGGCGACGCGCTGGATCAAGGCGCACCTTCCCCACGCCAAGGTGAGCGGCGGCGTCTCGAACATTTCGTTCAGCTTTCGCGGCAACAACAAAGTGCGGGAAGCGATGCACTCGGCGTTCCTCTACCACGCCATTGCCGCCGGCATGGACATGGGGATCGTGAACGCTGGCATGCTCGAGGTCTACGAAGAGATCGAGCCTGAGCTCAAGACGCTGGTCGAAGACGTGCTGCTGAACCGGCGGCCTGATGCCACCGAGCGCCTCGTCGACTTCGGCGAGGCATTGAAAGCCGCTGGCGGCAACAATGTGGCCGAAGCGAAGAAAGCCGAAGAGTGGCGCAGCGGCACCGTCGAAGCGCGCCTGTCGCACGCCCTCGTCAAGGGCATCGACACCTACATCGACGCCGACACGGAAGAAGCGCGCGCCAAGCTGGGACGACCGCTGCTCGTGATCGAAGGCCCGCTGATGGACGGCATGGGTGTGGTGGGCGATCTGTTTGGCGCCGGCAAGATGTTCCTGCCGCAGGTGGTGAAGTCGGCCCGCGTCATGAAGAAAGCGGTGGCCTACCTGACGCCGTTCATGGAAGCGGAAAAGGCGGAGATGGCCGCGGCCGGACAGGTCGTCAGAACGCAAGGCAAGATTGTCCTGGCGACCGTGAAAGGCGACGTCCACGACATCGGCAAGAACATCGTCGGTGTCGTGCTCGCCTGCAACAACTACGAGGTGATCGACATGGGCGTCATGGTGTCGTGCGAGAAGATTCTCGAGCGCGCCAAGGCAGAGAAAGCCGACCTCATTGGTCTGAGCGGTTTAATCACACCGTCGCTCGACGAGATGGTGCATGTGGCGCGTGAAATGGAGCGGCTCGAGTTCAAGCTGCCGCTGCTCATCGGCGGCGCGACGACAAGCAAGGCGCACACCGCGATCAAGATCGCGCCGTTCTACACCGAGCCGGTCGTCCACGTGCTCGATGCCAGCCGCGCCGTGCCGGTGACCACCAGCCTGTTGAGCGACGAAGGCAAGGCGGCGTTCGTGACGCAGCACCGGGCAGAATACGAGTCTCTGCGTCGTTCGCACGCCACGCCGAAGCATAAGCTTGTCTCGATCGGCACGGCGCGGGAGCGCCGAACGCCGATTGAGTGGCGCGCTGAAGACGTGCCGACGCCGACGTTCACCGGCGTGCGCGTGCTGAAGGACTTTCCGCTGAGCGAGCTTCGCACCTTCATCGACTGGACACCGTTCTTCCACACCTGGGAACTGCGCGGTGTCTATCCGCGAATTCTCGACGACGAGAAGTACGGTGTGCAGGCGCGGCAGCTGTTTGCTGATGCACAGGCCCTGCTCGACACGATCATCGAGAAGAAGCTGATCTCGGCCAACGCCGTCTACGGTCTCTTCCCCGCGAACGCGCACCTCGACGATGTGGAGCTGTACACAGACGAGACGCGACGGGACGTGCTGACCCGTTTCCACTTCCTGCGGCAGCAGATGCAGAAGGAAGCTGGCGAATCCAACCGGTCGCTCGCCGACTTCATTGCCCCGAAGGAGACCGGGTTAGCGGACCATCTGGGCGCATTCGCGGTGACGGCTGGCATTGGGCTGAAGGCGGTGTGCGACCGCTTCCGCGCCGAACACGACGACTACAACGCCATCATGGCGGAAGCACTGGCCGACCGGCTGGCTGAAGCGTTTGCCGAGTGCCTGCACAAGCGGGTGCGCGAAGAATGGGGCTATGGTGTCGGCGAGACGCTGAGCACCGACGATCTCATTCGCGAGAAGTATCGCGGCATCAGGCCGGCCGCGGGTTATCCGGCCTGCCCCGATCACACCGAGAAGGGGACGCTGTGGCGGTTGCTGGACGTGGAGGCGAACACCGGGATGCAGCTCACCGAATCGTTCGCGATGTGGCCCGGCGCAAGCGTCAGCGGGTTGTACTTCGCCCATCCGGATTCGCGCTACTTCAGCCTTGGCAAGATCGATCGTGACCAGGTGCTCGACTATCACGAGCGTAAGAACATGAGCGTCGCGAGCGTCGAACGCTGGCTCGGCCCGAACCTCAACTACGAACCGGACTGAGGCCCGGGAATTACGAAGGACGAGCTACGAAGGACGATCGATGAAGGGCATCCTAATGGCGAAGGCCGCACTTCGTCATTCGTTCCTTGTACTTCGTCATTCACATTTACGCTGACGCCGACAGCAGGCCGCCACGCTGACGCTTCAGGTGCAGCGTCACGAACTGCAGACCGCATTCGGAGAGAGCGGGGTCTTCCGGATTCGCCTGCACGTGGCGGACGATGGCCACGGCTGAACAGAAATCGCACACCAGCAGCAAGCGCTCGCCGACGGCCAACCGTTGTGGCGTGAGCAGGCGCATGCCGCCCATCGACAAGTCGGACGACAGCCCCTTGCATCCTTGCTGTGACGCACCCGCTCGAACGAAGGTGACGCGCAGACTGAAGGGCAAACGGTCGAAGATTCGCCGTGAATCTTCCAGGTGCGCGTGCTGTTGTGCCGAGCACAACGGCGCTCCACAGGTGCCACAGGCCGCTTCCGGCGTGTGGCTGGCGTGTGCCGCCACCGGCGCCTCACAGAAGGGGCACGACTGCGGTTCAACAGGCTCCGGCGCGACCGACTGCTCGAGCGGCGCGGCGACGGGAGAGGCCTCTTCGTATTGGCGGGCCCGGTCGTAGTAGCCGCGCTCGACGGAGCTGCTGAGCACGCGAAACGCCTCGTTGATCACACTGAGGCTCGCAAACTCCTTGGCGCGGCCAGGGCTCGCATTCAGCAACTGGATGATGATGCGATACCTGGTCCGGATGGTGTCGGCTGTTGCGTCCGGCGGAACGCCCAGTATCTTGTAGTAGTCCTGCTGCACCGAGAGGTCCTGAAGAGTCCGCTGCCTGCGCAGAAAGGAAATCGGTCAACGAGGCCAGAACTTGAACCGTGGAACCGTGGAACCGTGGAACCCTGGAACCGTGGAACCCTGGAACCGTGGAACCCTGGAACCTCTTACCGTTCCCAGG
>CADEEX010000458.1 GCA_902826465.1 uncultured Acidobacteriota bacterium | reverse complement strand
CGGCGCGTCTCGCGGCCGAGATCTGGGAACAGATCCGCAACGAAGACTGGTCGCTGGTCAGCGGCGGATTGAGCGGCTGGCCGATGCGGCTGTGGGACTTCACGAAGCATTACCAGCATCTGGGCGTGTCCGGCGGCTCCGGAATCGGCTATGGCGCGCCGGCCGCGATCGGCGGGGCGCTTGCCAATCGCAAGTACGGTCGGTTGTCCGTCAACATACAGAACGATGGCGACCTGATGTATGCACCCGGAGTGCTGTGGACGGCAGCGCATCACAAGATTCCGGTGCTGACGATCATGAACAACAACCGGGCGTATCACGAGGAGATGATGCACATCCAGCGCATGGCCAATCGCCGCAACCGCGGTGTCGATCGTGCGCACATCGGCAACGAGATCGACAATCCCGGAATCGGGTACGCGAAGCTCGCCCAAAGCATGGGCTGGTACGCGGAGGGACCGATCAGCAACCCGCGTGATCTCGGCCCCGCGTTGAAGCGCGCCATTGCCGTCGTCAAGCGCGGTGAACCGGCGTTGGTCGACGTGATGATGCAGCCACGATGAATCGCTGGAACATCATCATGACCCGGGAAACCTGCATTGCCGTTGCATCGCTGCTGCTGGTGGCCTCGCTCGATGCCATGGCGCAAGCGCCGGGCCCGACCGCACCCGCGGGCAATGCAGCCCGGGGCAAGGTCGCATACTTCAAGGTGGGTTGCTATCAATGCCACGTCGGCGAGGGCCAGGGGTCGCCGTACTCGTCGGCACCGAGGCTCGGGCCCGCTGCGTTGCCGTTTGCGGCATTCGCGTTGTTTACGCGGACGCCCCGCCTGCAGATGCCGCCGTACAGCCACGAGATCCTGAGCGACGCCGACCTCGCGGACATCTATGCCTATGTGACGAGCCGGGCACCTCCGGTTTCCCTCGACAAACTGCCGCAATGAAACGCGTTCGCGGAGTGCCGGTGTTCTACAGAATCGTCTTGATGTCCGCGCTTGTACTCGCAACGATCGGCGGCAACGTTGATGCGGCTGCGCCTGCGGCAAAGGTGACCGCCGAAGTCGTCCGCGAACTGGCGCCCACAGGCACGTTGCGCGCCGCGATCAATCTCGGCAATTCCGTCATGGCACAGAAAGACGAACGCACTGGACAGCTCGGCGGCGTCACGGTGGAACTGGCCAACGAGCTGGGCAAGCGCCTCGGGGTGCCGGTGTCGCTCGTGCAGTTCAATGCCGCAGGCAAAGTCTTTGAAGCCATGCAGCAGGGTCAGCTGGATGTGGCCTTTATCGCCGTGGAACCGGCGCGCGCTGCCGAACTCGATTTCACTGCCCCCTACGTATTGATCGAAGCGACGTATATGGTCCGCAACGATTCGCCGCTGAAGGTCATCGCGGACGTCGATCGGCCCGGCGTACGCATCGCAGTGGGACGCGGCTCGGCGTATGACCTGTACCTCACGCGCACGATCAAGAACGCGGCGATTGTCCGGTCGGCGACGGGTGGCTGTTGTTCGATGATCGACCTGTTCGTTGCGGACAAGCTCGAGGCCGTTGCGGGCGTCAGGCAACAGCTTGTGGCCCATTCAGGCAGCGATCCCTCGATGCGCATCATGAGAGACCGCTTCATGGACGTGCCACAGGCCGTGGCCACGCGCAAGGGGCGGACCGTCACACCGGCATTCCTGCACGCCTTCGTCGAGGAAATGAAAGCCTCTGGCTTCGTCGCCGCCGCACTCAAGCGCAGCGGCCAGGCCGGCGCAGTCGTCGCGCCTGCCGCGCCCTGACGGTCGGGCAGAAGCCTGCCCTTCGTCTCCTTTAAGAGGCAGTTAAGGTCCACGGACTAGCCTGATCATCAGGCGGCGCAAAAGCGTCGCCCGCATTCAGCGAGGTGATCAGCATGAACGGCCAGATCAAGGTCTGGGACCTTCCGGTCCGCATCTTCCACTGGGCGCTTGCCGTTTCGTTTGCCGTGGCCTACGCGATCTCCGAAGAGGATTCGCTGCGGGGACTGCATACGATGCTGGGCTATACGGTGCTCGGCCTCGTCGGGTTCCGCTTGCTGTGGGGCATTGTCGGGACCCGGTATGCCCGCTTTTCGTCTTTCGCGTACGGCCCCGGCAAGGCCGTGGGTTACCTGCGCGATCTGGTCCTTAACCGAAGCGGCGACTACGTGGGACACAACCCGGCGGGCAGCTGGGCCGTGTACTTGATCCTTGTCCTCGCACTGGTCACCGGCGTGACCGGCTATCTCACGCTGAACGAGATCGGCGGCGAGGTCTTCGAGGAGATCCATGGTGCGGCGGCCAATGCCTGGCTGGTGGTTGTGATCGCCCATGTAATTGGGGTGATCGCCAGCAGCGTTGCGCATCGCGAAAACCTCGCGAAGGCAATGGTGACCGGCTACAAGCGAGGGGCGGCGTTGGCGACCACACCCGGTTCTGCCGCGGGTATTGGTGTTGTCGTTGCCGTCGCCGTTGTCGGCTTCTGGACGTGGTCGTTCGTGATCGGCACTGCACCCGGCGGGCCCGATGCGGAGAAGACCGCGCTCGAGCATCGCGAGCACGACGAACACTGACTGACCGCGGGAACTAGCGGGCGTCTGCCATCCCGAAGGCAAACTCCACCAGCTTCTGGCTGTCGACATTGAACCGGCGGATGCCATCGGCGAGCTTCTCCGTCGCCATGGCATCCTCGTTGTGCGACCAGCGGAAGCCGGCTTCGTCGAGCGCGACCCGCGGGATCTCGCGACCTGCAGACGCTTCGGCACTCAGTCGACGCGGGACGTCACCCTCGGCCGACTCCAGCGCAGCAAGCAGGTCCGGACTGATGGTCAGGAGGTCGCAGCCGGCCAGGTCGAGGATCTGGGTCGTCTTGCGGAAGCTCGCGCCCATGACCTGCGTCGGGTAGCCGAACTTCTTGTAGTACTCGTAGATGCGCTCGACGGAGGCAACGCCCGGATCCGACTCGCGCGCGATGTCCGCCCCGCCCCTGGCCGCCTTGTACCAGTCGTAGATCCTGCCGACGAACGGCGAGATCAGCGTGACGCCCGCGTCGGCACAGGCCGCCGCCTGCGCGAAGCTGAAGAGCAGCGTCAGGTTGCAGTGGATGCCTTCGCGCTCCAGCGTCTGTGCCGCACGAATGCCTTCCCAGGTACTCGCGATCTTGATGAGCACCCGTTCGCGGGAAACACCGGCCTGCTCGTTCAGCTCGATGAGCCGCCTTGCCTTCCTCTCCGTGGCGTGCTGTTCGAAGGACAGCCGCGCGTCGACTTCGGTCGATACCCTCCCGGGAATCAGTTCGAGGATGCGGCGACCGAAGGCCACGAACAAACCATCGATGAGCTGCTCGGCACGTGCGTCGCGGCTGCTGCCGGCCTCGATCCGTGCGAGCGCCCCTTCCACCAGCGGGCGATAGCGGGGATCCCGCGCGGAGGCGAGGATCAGGCTCGGATTGGTCGTGGCGTCCTGCGGACGGAAGCGTTCGATTGCTGCCAGGTCGCCCGTGTCGGCGACGAT
>CADEEX010000457.1 GCA_902826465.1 uncultured Acidobacteriota bacterium | reverse complement strand
CTGTTTATCGGGCCTCTCCTGCGTCAGGTCTCCCCGAGTGCCTGGTGGTCTCTCCGTTGCAATTTCACAACGCATCAGGAGGACTCATGCATAAGCAACTTGTCACAGGCTTCTTCGCGATCTGCGCCAGCGCAGCAATCGCATCCGCTCAAACGCCGGCAACACCGCAAACGCCGACGACACAACCGACCACGCGTCCATCAACGGCCCAGACCATGCCGATGAACAATAACGCCAAGGTCACCTTCGAAGGATGCGTCCAGCGCGGCATGGCCGCGACGAGCGCCTCGCCAGGCGCGGTCGGCACGTCGGGCACCGGCTCGTTCGTGCTCGCCAACGCCAAACACGCCGGTGCGGCTGGGGCCACGGCTCCTTCGGCGGGTGCTCCACCTGCGCCAGCCACCGCCGCCAATGCCGGCACGTCGTATCGTCTCGAGTGGGATGAGGCGAAGCTGAGCCCGCATGTGGGGCACAAAGTGGAAGTGACCGGCACGCTCAACGACCAGAGCAACACCGACACAACGTCTGGCAACGTGGCCAAGACGTCGGGCAATAGCGCGAGCCTGAAAGTGGAGAGCGTGAAGATGATTGCCGCGACCTGCACGATGCCGTAGCGATCGCGCGGGGTCTGACGATGGTGTCAGGCCCCGCGAACCGGCACCTTGCGCAGCATCTCAGGACGGATCGGCAGGATGAACGAAAAGCGGTAATCACCCTGCATGCGCCCGATCGGGATGCCGACGAGCATGCCGCGCTGATCGAGGACGCCGCCGCCAGACACCCCGGGGTGGCCATCCGTCAGGCACGTGACGAGTCCGGCCTCGGTGCGCTGTCCGACATAGCCGGTCGACGCGACAATCCCCTTCGAATAGTCGTTGCCCAGCCGAAAAATCGGCTCGGCGAATTCATAGGCAAAGGCAGGGTCCACCGACAGTGCCGGGAGATCGAGATCCCGCGTCCTGATGATGGCCCAATCGCCCGGGTCGACCTCCATGCGCGCCGTCCCACTGTCGACGACCGTCGCCGGAATCTCCCTGCCCTTGTACACCACCTTCACCGACGCGATCGTCCGGCCACCGGGCGACGCCGCATCATCGGACAGCGCCACAACCGCATGCTTCACGGTGATGAAATAGCCCTGCCCCAGATAACCGGCCGTGCCGTAGCTTCTCTCGCCAGTGCTGTCGTACGAATGCAGCTCGACGAAGCTGGCGCGCCGCTCGCGGAGCAGGCTCACCGGCATCAGCCCCATTTCGCGACGTAACTGGTCTTTGATTTCGTTGACCAACTCCGCGCGATCGCTCAGTCGTGTATCCGTGGTGTCCGACCCAGTGCCGGTGGTGGGTACGGCCAACGGCTCGCGCTCGAGCGCACTCGCCACCTCGTTGCGGAATGCCCTTAGCTTGGCGTCGTAGCTCGCGCTGCTCGCCGCGTCGAGATGCCCCGCGTACATCGTGCCGAACACGAAGAACGACACCGCTGTGACCACGCCCGCACACGCCGCCAACGCCCATCGTCGATGCTTCATGCTGCCGCCAGTCTCCAGAGGTGCACCTCGACCGCACGACGGCTCCGCCCGATACTGGGCGAGGCTACGCGGGCTGCGATGCACTGAATGTGAGCGCGAGTCGGGGTCGAGTCGGACGTCGATGCGGGGGAACAAGGTCAGCGTAACGCCCCCGTTGCCGCAGGTCAACGACGATCGGCGTCGCGCGTCACTGCCGTCGCCCCCGCAGCGCCTCGTGCACCACCGCCAGCATCGCTATACAGGCGGTATCGGATCGAAGCGTCCGTCCGCCCAGCCCGCCGCACACGAATCCGTGCCGCGCGAGCAGATCCAGCTCGAAACGATTCCAGCCACCCTCGGGCCCCACGGCCAGCAGCACGCGGCCCGTCGCCTCCACCGCCGCCCGGCCGAGCGGGATCGCGCCTGACGGGTCTGCCACAATGCGCCGGCTGCCAGGGCTCATGTCTTCGAGTGCGTCCTCGACCAGCACCCGAAACTGCCGATGCACCGACACCACGGGCACGTGCGTGTCGCGCGCCTGCTGTAGTCCTTCGAGGAGCAACGGTCGATACACCGCTTCAGACAGCACGTGGGTGTCGAAGTAGTTCCGTTCGACACGTGCGGCGTTGCACAACATCACGCGACCCACGCCCAGCGCGGCCACCTGCGCCCACAAGCGCTGCAACACCTTCGGGCGCGGCAGCGCCAGCAGCAGGTCGACCGGCGGGCGCGCCGGCACCTGGGTCTCGAACAGACAGTCGAGGTCAACGGCACCATGGCCCACATGCACTACCCGTCCCGTTCCCACCGGTCCATCCACGATGCCGACCCGGATCACCTGTTCAGGCTCCACGTGGAGCACGTGAATCAGGTGACGGGCTCTCGCATCATGCACATGAACACGTCCAACCGGATTGATCTCGCGGGCCTCGACCAGCAGCAGGTTCACGTTCCTTCTATAATCGCCGGATTCATGAACTTTCGCGCAATCAGCGGCGCCGTCCTCGTCGTGCTGACGGCTTCGGTCGCCTTCGCGCAACCGCCGCGGATTCAACCGCTCCTCGGCCTGGGTCAGGGGCCGGTCAGCCCCGCGACGCCGCCCCCCGGCACCGCGTCCACCGCCGACGCCTTCTTCAGCGACGATGCGGTGCGGGAGATCGCGCTCGACATCAATACCAAGGACTGGCAGGCGCTCAAAGACAACTTCCAGTCGAACACCTACTACCCTGCCGATTTCAAATGGAACGGGGAGACCGTCCGCAACGTCGGCATCCGCTCACGCGGCACCGCCAGCCGCAGCGCCGTCCGACCCGGGCTGCGCATCGACTTCGACCGCTACTCGACCAACCAGAAGTTTCTGGGCCTGAAGTCGGTGATCCTGCGCAACAACATCACCGACCCGTCGAACATGCACGAGCGCATCAGTTTTCAGCTGTTCGCCCGCCTCGGCGTGCCGGTGCCTCGGGTGACGCCGGTGCGGCTGATTCTGAACGGCGTGTACGACGGGCTCTATTCGATCGTCGAGTCGCCCGACAAAGACTACCTGTCGCGCATTCTGCAGCAGAACGACGGTACGCTCTACAAGTTCGACCGCAACGTCGGCGACGCGCCGAACTACTTCGGCTATGTCGGCAGCGATCCGGCGCTGTACGTGCCGCATCCGTTCAAGCCGGAAACCAACGAGAGCAACCCGCAGCCGCAGCCGATCGCCGATCTGTTCCGCGCCATCGAAGAAGAGAGCGAAGGGAACTTCCGCTCAACGGTCGGCGCCATCATCGACATCGCCGCGTGGGTGAAACATGCGGCCATCGAGAACTACCTGACCGAGACCGACGGCTTCCTCGGCGACTCGGGCATGAACAACTACTACCTGTATCAGTTGCAGAATTCGCGGATGCACGTGCTGCTGCCGTGGGACAAGAGCGAAGCGTTCAAGGGCGGGCCCGAGTTCAACATCCTCCACAACATCGAGGACGTGCCGCTCGAGCTGCGCAATCACCTGATGGCGCGTTTCTGGAAGTTTACCGAC
>CADEEX010000456.1 GCA_902826465.1 uncultured Acidobacteriota bacterium | reverse complement strand
CGGACAAAACCTGTTCGATCCCGCCGACAATCTCGAAAGCATCTACGCCAAGGAAGCACTCCATCGCTGGTTCGGCTTGCTGTTCACCGGCAAGCTCGAAGCGGTCAGTCTCGGGCGCTTCCAGGAGCTGACAGGTCTCCGGATCGAAGGAGCCGACGGTTCAATGGTCGATGATCTGCCGTCGATCCAGCGCTGGCTCAACCGCATCCTGGCGCTTCCCATAGCCCTGCAGAACGCGATCTTCGATGAGTTCATGGGGCTGGTCGAAGCGCGTATCGATGCCGCCCGGCAGGCCGGCACCCTTGATCTGGGCCTCGAGACCATCGCAGTCGAGGACTTTGCGGTCCTTTCCGACACGCTGCTGCGCACCGATCCGGCATCGGGCGCGACTACCCATCTGCTGGAGCTGGAAATCGCCAGAGCCTTGAAGCCGCTTACGTTGAAGCGGCTCGAGGAGATCCACGGCCTCACCGGGCAGCGGCAGCGACCGGTTCGGAACGCCCGCTCTGGTCGGGTTGCCTTGCTCGTGCCTGCCCGCAGTATTCTTGCTGATGACGGCACCCGCGTTTCCCGCTTCGAACTGCTGCGCCCCTTGAAGCGGACTCACATCACCGAGGATCAGCTCGCTGAGAGCAGCTGGGAGGGAATCTCCGTCGACGCTTTCCGCGACGCCTGGGCTGCCGAGGTCGAGGAAGCACGGACTAGCCACAAGCGCGAGCGCCTCTATCTTGCGACGGGCCTCCTGCTGCCCGTCTGGGACAAGCTTCCTTCGGATTTCGTGAGGGTGAGCCGCATCTCGGCGGCGGATGGTCGTTCGCTCCTCGGCCGGGAGGTTCCAGTCCATTGCGTGCCCGAAATGTGCCGGGCGCTGGGTCTCGAGCGCGAACAGACGCTTTCCGCCGATGACATTGTCCAGTCCGTCCTGGCAACGGGCCGGGCCATGGAATTCGCGGGCCGCGAGAAGCTCACGGTAAAACGCAGCCTGGTCAATGGTTCACAGCGAATTGAGCTGACCGGTTGGAGCGTAGCCCGTCTCGACTGGTACAAGGCCCAAGGCTGCTTCACTGAGATCATTCGCTACCAGACCCGGCTCTTCGTGCCGATCGAAGGGGCCGCAAGCGTGATTGCCAGACTGGCATCATCGGCATAGCTCCTTGCCAAATGGCATAATCTGGAATATATGATGCCATATGGAGAACTGCCATGTTGGCTCTGCAACCCGTTGATACTGCCGTTACCGCCTTCCGTCCTGATCCGATTACCCAAGACGAGGCAGCTGCCATGTTCCGGGCAGTCCTCAATCTGTTCGGCAAATGGGAGCTGACCGACGAGCAGGCGGCAACCCTGCTCGACATGCCGGTTCGATCTTATCGGCGCTGGAAGGCGGAAGGGCCGGGACGCGTCTCGCGCGATGGGCGTGCTCGTCTCTCCAACCTCATGGGCATTCACAAGGCGCTCCGGATCATCTTCTCGGAGGCGACCCGTGGTTATGCCTGGATCAGGGCGACCAACGATGCATTCGGTGGAGTGAGTGGCCTTGACGTGATGCTCGGAGGCGAGCTCACCGACATCATGCGGGTGCGTCGCTACCTCGACGCCGAGCGTGGTGGCTGGTGAACGAAACGGCGGATATCCCCGTCTCTCGAGTTGAGTGGAAGGGCGCTGTTCGGATCATCCGCAGTGCCTTTCCGCCCATCGACCTGTTCGAGGACATCGCTGATCCAGCCGACTGGCCGCTTTTGATCTCGGCAGAGCAGAAGACCAATCCTCGCATCATGGCGACGATTGGCAATCTTGACCTCGTTCCAGTCGACCGACGCGTCGGCGGCAACGGCGCTTCCTACCTCATGGCGCCATTCACACATGTCAGCACCGACCGGCCAAGTCGCTTTACCGATGGCAGCTACGGCGTGCTCTATGTTGGCGACCGGTTTGAAACCGCGTTGTTCGAGACGATCCACCACCATGCCCGCTTCATGGCGCGGACAAAGGAAGGGGCTGGATGGACCTCGCAGTTCCGGGAAATCGTCATGGCAGTCGATGCAGAATTGCATGATCTCCGAACTCGGGCGGGGGAGCCGGTTCCGGCGCTCGACCCCGACAGCTACGCGGCATCCCAAGCAGTCTCGCGGCACCTCATGGGCGCGGGATCGAACGGGATTGCCTATCCGAGTATCCGCCATCCAGGTGGAGAATGCGTTGCGCTCTTCTACCCCGACTGCGCGTCAAATCCCTTGCAAGGGCGGCATCTCGATTACCACTGGGATGGCGAGCGGGTTGGCTGCGGCACCCGGGGGCAGCGCTCGAGCACAACCGCGCAAGGGTCGGGCAAGTATGACGACGTCAATCCGGGCGTGCCGCGAAACTACACCTGGACGATCCTCAAGAAGTCGGCGTTCTTCTCGCCGGGCGGCCGGTTCGACGAAGAGCTCGCCGAATACGCGATGACGCTGCTGGGCACGATCATCTACGTGCCCCCCAAGGACGACGAGCCGGGCAAGTTCGTGCCGATTGTCGGCGAAGCCTCGTCCACGCTTGTCACCTCGCTGCTGGATGGCACGACGAACGGCAACGTCCTCATATTCGACTGCGACGAAACGGAAAAGTGCCTCAACCCGGGCTTCAAGTCGCTGAGCCTGCCGGCGTCGAAAGCGCTGCGGCCGCGCGTAGCGGCGCTTATCGGCGGCATGGTTCAGGCGATCCGCGACGACACCGCGATCACCGAGGCGCAGAAGGAGCTGCTGCAGGTCGCCTCGGTGCCCCTCTACAAGATCCTGACGGTCCAGGCCGCCTATGGCCGCGGCATGCCGACCGACGACCGCGAGACGCTGGCCGAGATCGCGAGCGTTGACCTGCTGTTCGCGGTGCTCGACCGGATCGTCAGCGAGGCCGGGCGCTCGATGTCGAGCTTCATCGGCGCCGACGAAGCCAAGATCGCGATGTGGCAGGGCCAGGTGAATGTGGTGCGCCAAGCCTTGGCGGACCGGCAGACGAACACGCATCTCAAGGTCAACGCGATCATGCAGATCATCGAGAAGACGGCGTTCATCGAGAACGTCCTCGCTGCCTCGATGTCGCCTGGAATGGCCGCCTCGCTCGACTGGTCGCGCGGCGTCCAGACCCGCGCCCTCACTCACTGAGCCCACCGGCAGCGCCCCGAAGGGAGGGAGCCACGAAATGGTCGAGATTTTCACGGTCGGCGGCGGGGACTACCTGGTCAACGTCTTCCAGGCGGTCGCCGCCTGGACCGGCAACGGCGGCTACAAGAGCCTGCTCCAGGTCGTGCTGGTGATGGGTCTTGGCCTCTCCGCCTTGACCTTGGCGTTCAATCAGGACTGGCGCGCCTGGATCAACTGGTTCCTCGGCGCAACGCTCATCTACTCTTGCCTCATGGTGCCGCGGCTCGATGTCCATGTGACCGACCGGCTCAATCCGAGCCTTGCCCCGGCCAATGTCAGCAACGTGCCGTTGGGTCTTGCCTTGATGGCGAGCTTTACTAGCCAGGTCGGCGACTACCTGACGGGATCGGCTGAAGTG
>CADEEX010000455.1 GCA_902826465.1 uncultured Acidobacteriota bacterium | reverse complement strand
TCGATTAGCGAGGCTCTGCCGACAACGGCGCCAGCAAAGCGCCATATTGTCGCTTGCTTACTCTGGTTGTTCAAGAAGAAGTGACGGGAAGGGACGGGAGAGAGAGGCGGTCGGCGGCAGAAAGAAGGAGCTCTCTGCCGCCCACTTACTATTTAGTGACTCGAACAGTGACACTATCGCCGCCGAACAGCGCGCCATCATCGGCAAGGCCACGAAGCACATAATTACCAGGCTCCGCAAATGTGACATTCGTCACAATCTTGCCATCAGCCGGCAGCACCGGCGGCGTCCACAGCGGCGCCCAGGGTGAATTCATCCCGGCGCGTGTGTCTTCCCACGGCTTGACCTGTTCCGGATCGAACGTCACGTCACCAGCGCCGCGGTACACGAACCAGGACAGATGAAGCCCGTTGGTCTTACCCACCGTAATTCGCACCGGGGGCACCGAGCCAGGGTTTCGGCGCTGCGCCAGCAATTGCTGCGCTTGCGCAGGAGACACGCCCGCGCGTTCTGCCAACTGCGCGAGTTCAGCTTCGCTCGGGGTGCCGGCACCGCCGCGGCCGCCGCCACCGAAGAGCGCGGACGCCAAAGACGGCGTCTGATTCGGTCGCTTCGGGATGCCGTCGTCTGTCAGGAGTGCAGTAATCGCCAGCGGCTGCCCGACCCTGGCCGTGAGCGTCTTCGGTCCCTGCACCTCGACCTTTGGCGCTTTATTCGACCGCACCTCGGGACTGCTCGTGCCTGCGCCCAGTGCGCCTGTTTCCGACGCCTTGACGACATCGTCGAGCAGATAGTCGGCACGAATGGTCGCCCATGCCTTCTCGGTACCGCCGTGCGATGTCAGGGTCCAGATCATCTCGTCCTTCTCGGTGAAATTCCTCGGCACCGGGACGCGAAAGACGAAGCGATTTCGGCGAGGCAGAAAGTGCGTGGGCTGACCCAGATCCGCGACGCCCGGCGAAAACGAGTTGTCGGGGCCGACGGGAATGTCGAGTTCTTCCACCCAGTTGCGGTTCATGTAACCGAAGACGAAATACTTGGTGCCGTCGGCGTCCTGTTCCCAACCTTCGAAAGCCGGCGCAACGTTCTGTCCCCTCGAGTATGTGAGCGACTGCGCGTGAGCGCCAGCGACCAGACCACCGGCGATGGCGCAGGCAAGAACGAGTGTGGATTTCATGTGTGAGCAGCTCCGCGAGTGGCGACGGGCTATTGCTGTTGCTGTTGCTGCGACGTGCCGCGCGGAGCAGGCGGAATCACAGTACAGAGCGGGCAGCCAATGACGTTGTCGTTGCGCCTGACCTTGAGCACATCGCGGCGATGTGCCATCTCCGCCTGGAACTGTTCATCCGTCAACGAGACGCGCTGGCCGAGATCGATGAACATGTTGGCCACCGAGCGGTTGCCCGAGCCCTGCCAGTTGCGCGGATCCGGTACGTTCTTGTTCGATGGGGAATTGTTCATGAACCCGGTAATGTGCAGGATCGTGCCCTTCGGCAGCAGCGGCGCTGAGTCGTCTGTGTAGTTGTAGCCGCGCACCCAGTTGTGGTCGTAACCGACGCAGTTGAGTGTCTGGATGTTGTAGCCCCAGATCGCTTCGAGACACATGCGCTGGCCGGGCGCGTGGAGATGCGGCTCGAACGACGTGATCTTGGTGTTGTCCTGCAGCACGGTGTACGCGTGCAGTTGCTGGTCGGCCGTCATGCCCTTGATGTCGATGTCGACACCGTTGCCGAGACCGAACAGCGACTGGCGGAACGTCGGCTTGTAGTCTTTCGGCATCAGCTTGAAGCCGATCTCGAGGTGCCCCGTCGTATCGCGCCCGTTCGAATGCAGGTGAATCGAGTCGGAGACGACCGACGAACCGGCGCGCAGCAGGCGCGCCGAGCGTGGATCGAAGAAGTCAGCGTTGCGGCCAACCTCGTGCACCGGCCAGGCGAGCGTATCGCCAGTGAGTGCGCCGGCCGCGGCGGCCTGCGCTGGCTGGCCCTCTCGAATGACGCGCGTGCCCCAAATCATGTGATGGAACACGTAGCGGCCACCAACGGTCGCGCGTCCGCTGCCGGCCGCGCTATCGACGTCGTTGAACTCCTTGACCTCGAGCGCGGCGACGTAACGATCTTCCGTGAGGCCGATCGGGGTCGATGGGATCTCACCCCACCAGTCCGGCGACCCTCCCTTGACCGTGATGTTTGGCAACTTCACGATGAGATCAGGCGTGCCGATCGACCACGCCTTGCCGTCCGGGTACACCTTGGCGGGCGGCATGTCCGCCGGGTTGCCCTGGGCAGCGCCGGCATCTGCCCACCTGGCGACCATTGCGACTTCCTTCTCGCTGAGCGACGGGTCGTCCTGGAATTCCTGAATGCCGATGTTCTTCTCGACATACCACGGCGGCATCACGCCCGCACGCGGGCCAATGCCGGTGCGCTGCTTGATCGCGCGCGCCCAGGGCCGAACCTCGGCATAGGTCGAGAGCGACATAGGCGCGACACCGTCGGCACGGTGGCACTTCTCACAGCTGCGCTGCAGAATCGGCGCAATATCCTTGGTATACGTCGGCGCGTCAGATTGCGCGCTGACCACGACGGCCGTCGGACCGACGCCCGCAACAAGGGGAAGACCAAGGATGGTACCGAGCACCAGCCACCCGAGATGTTTGCCGACGCTCATACACTCTCCTCTTCACACGGATTGGACGTGGCCGCAGACACGGTGCGGGGACAGAAAACTGTAGCGCTCGCCTCCCCGACCGTCAACACTGATCACGCAATTTTCGATACGAATGTCGTCGCCGTAAAGTTCTCTCGTTCATATGGTTACGACAAACTGCGACAAATGCGTCAACGCGGAATCAAACATCAAAAATCTGTGACAACATCCGCGGCGCGTTCTATACCCACAGACATAGGCGCACGACGGTCCGTGGGGGGCAATGTGAGCTAACATCCGCGCCCATGCCACACCTCTTCCGCGCATCGCTGGTGACGTTGGTTCTGGCGGCGCTCGCTCTCGAAGCACTTGTGCACTCGCAGGCCCCCGCGCGCAAGCAGCTGCTGTTTTTGACCCACGCGGGACTCTACAAGCACTCGAGCCTGGAGCCCGCGGAAAAGGCCGTCACGGCATGGGGCGAGAAGAGCGGATTCGACGTCACGACCCTGCAGGGCTTCAAGGCCGATTCACGAGCCCTCGACATGTCATTCCTGACCCCTCAGTACCTGGCGCGATTCGATGGCGTGATGCTCATGACCAACGGCAACCTGCCGTTCACTGAGGCGCAGAAGAAGTCGATCGTCGACTTCGTACGCGGCGGCAAGGCGCTGATTGGCGTCCATTGCGCCACGCTCACGATGTACGACTACCCGGAGTTCGGCGAGGTACTCGGCGGCTACTATTTGCGCTCCCTGGTGCCCACCAACCAGGTGACGGCGGGCAAGGTCAGCGTGCTCAAGGTCGAAGATCAGCGGCACCCGGCCACGAAGATGCTCGGCGCGAGCTGGCCGCTCAACGAAGAGTTCTACGAATTCGGCCACGCCGTGTGGGACGCCAG
>CADEEX010000454.1 GCA_902826465.1 uncultured Acidobacteriota bacterium | reverse complement strand
CCTTGCTGCTCGCCGATACGGAGATCACGCGCCTCATGTCGGCGCAGGAGATCGAGCGGGCGTTCGATCTCGACGAGCAGTTCCGCCACGTCGATGCCGTGTTCGATCGTGTGTTTCAACCCGTTCAGGCGAGGGCCTAACCAGCTATGCGCGCGCGAGTGTTCGTCACGTTGAAGCCATCGGTGTTCGATCCCCAGGGACGCACCATCGTTGAGGCCTTGCACACGATGGGGTACGGCGATGTGGGCGATGTCAGACAGGGCAAGTACTTCGAGCTCGAGATCGAGACGACGGACAGCGCCAAGGCGAAGGCCATGGCCGCCGAGGTCGCCGACAAGCTGCTCGCCAATCCGGTCATCGAAAGCTACCGGGTCGAGATCGTCTAGGCCATGAAGTTTGCGGTCATCGTCTTTCCCGGATCGAACTGCGACCACGACGCGCACTACGCCGTCACGCAGGTCCTCGGCCAGCAGTCGGCGCTCATCTGGCATAAGGACACCGACCTTCAGGGGGCCGACGTCGTGATTCTGCCCGGGGGCTTTGCCCACGGCGACTACCTTCGCACCGGCGCCATGGCGCGCTTCTCTCCAATCATGCGAGAAGTGCAGGCCTTTGCGGAACGCGGTGGCCCGGTGATTGGCATCTGCAATGGCTTTCAGATCCTGCTCGAGGCCGGCCTGCTGCCAGGCGCCATGTTACGGAATCGTGGACTGAAGTACCGGTGCGAGCATGTCCACGTGCGGGTCGAGACGACGGATACGCCGGCCACCGCCGGCGCGTACAAGGGACAGGTGTTGACCATCCCGATCGGACACGGGGAAGGGAACTACTACGCGCCGCCTGATTTGCTGAAGCGCATCGAGGACAACCAGCAGGTGGTGCTCCGCTATACCACCGCCGATGGCCGGCTGGACGATGACGCGAATCCCAACGGGTCGGTGAACGCCATCGCCTCGGTCTGCAATGACCGGCGCAACGTCGTCGGGATGATGCCTCACCCGGAGCGAGCCTGCGAGCCTGCGCTGGGCGGCACCGACGGGCTCGTCATTCTTCAATCGATCGTCAAGGCACTCACCACGGCATGAGCATTGATCCACAGGTTCTCGAACGGCACGGCCTGAAGCCCGACGAATACGAGCGCATCGTGGCGTTCATGGGCCGCGAGCCCAATCTCACGGAGATCGGTATCTTCTCGGTGATGTGGTCGGAGCACTGCAGCTACAAGAGCTCTCGTGTACACCTGCGCACGCTGCCGACCGAGGGGCCTCAGGTGTTGCAGGGCCCTGGCGAGAACGCGGGTGCCGTCGACATTGGTGAGGGGCTGGCGGCCGTATTCAAGATTGAGTCACATAACCACCCATCCTTCATCGAGCCGTATCAGGGCGCCGCGACCGGCGTCGGCGGCATCATCCGCGACATTTTTACGATGGGTGCGCGCCCGATCGCGTTGATGAACTCGTTGCGCTTCGGCGCCCTTGACGCGCCGGGTACGAGACGTCTGGTCGACGGTGTCGTTGCCGGCATCGCCGGCTATGGGAACAGCATCGGTATTCCGACGATCGCCGGCGAGATCGTGTTCGACCCGATGTATGCGGGCAACCCGCTCGTCAACGTCTTCTGCCTCGGCATCTCCAAGGCGTCCGACATCATCAAGGGCGTCGCTTCTGGCGTTGGCAACGGTGTGTATTACGTTGGTGCCAAGACGGGCCGCGACGGCATTCACGGCGCAACGATGGCCTCGGCCGAGTTCGACGAGAAATCGGCCGAGAAGCGACCGGCCGTGCAGGTCGGCGATCCGTTTATGGAGAAGCTCCTGCTCGAAGCGTGTCTCGAAGTGATGAAGACGGACGCGCTCATCGGCATTCAGGACATGGGCGCCGCTGGACTGACCTGCTCGACGACGGAGATGGGTTCGCGCGGCGGGGCCGGCATCGAGATCGACACCGCCCTTGTGCCGCAGCGTGAAACCGGGATGACGCCGTACGAGATCATGTTGTCGGAGTCGCAGGAGCGCATGCTGCTGGTCTCGAAGCAGGGGCGTGAGGCCGAGGTCGAGGCGATCTTCGAGAAATGGGACCTGCACGCAGTGCGCATTGGCCATGTGACTGACGACGGTATGCTCCGCGTCAAGCATCAGGGACAGGTCGTCGCCGAGATTCCCAACCGCGCGTTGACTGACGAAGCACCTGTCTATCGTCGGCCGATGGAATCGCCCGCGTACTTGCCGGAAGCGCAGACGCTCGATCTCGAAACGATCGTCGGATCCGGGTCGCCGGAGAAGGCTCTGGCGACGCTTCTGAGTTCACCAACCATTGCCAGTAAGCACTGGGCCTACCGTCAGTACGACCACATGGTGCAGACCAACACCATGAATCTCCCTGGGCTTGGCGCCGGTGTGGTGCGGATCAAGGGGACTGACCGAGCGCTGGCGATGTCTGTCGATGGCAATGGCCGCCACTGCTATCTGGACCCGAAGCGCGGCGCGGCACTTGCCGTCGCCGAGGCAGCGCGCAATGTCGCGTGTGCTGGCGCCAAGCCCCTGGCCGCCACCAACTGTCTCAATTTCGGCAATCCCGAACGGCCGGCCATCATGTGGCAGTTCGGCCAGGCGGTGGCCGGGATTGGCGAAGCGTGTCGGGCGCTCGATGTGCCCATTACCGGCGGCAACGTGAGTCTGTACAACGAGACCGACGGCAAGGCGATCTATCCGACACCGATTATCGGCGTGGTCGGGTTGCTCGAACACGCTGACCGGCTGTTGACGCGCCGTTTCCAGCGCAGTGGCGACGTCGTCGTGTTGCTTGGCGACAGCCACTGTGAGGTCGGTGGCAGCGAGTACCTGGCCCGCGTGCACGGGCTGGTCCGGGGCGTGCCTCCATCGTTGGACCTGAAGGCCGAGCGCGCACTTCAGGACCTGCTCGTGAAACTCGCCGAGGCCCGGCTGATCCGATCCGCGCACGATTGCTCAGACGGCGGCATTGCCGTCACACTCGCCGAGTGTTGCTTCGGTTCGCAAGGAATCGGTGTCGAAGTCTCGCTGATGGCCGTCGACGCGCCGTCATCGCTCCAGGTGGACGCCACCCTGTTCGCAGAATCCGCGTCTCGTGTCGTGGTGTCCGTTGACGGCAGCCTTGTCACCGAGGTGCTTCAGAGTGCAGCCGCATTGGGCGTTCCGGCTCGCGTGATCGGCGAGACAGGCGGCAACCGTATTCGGCTCGCGGTTGCGGGTCAGATAGTCGTCGACGTAGCGACAGCGGATGCCGAACGCATCTGGTCGCAGGCGATTGAACAGGTGGTTGCACAGAAGGTGGCCTGACATGCTCGACAAGTTTAAGGACGAGTGCGGGCTCTTCGGCATCTTTGGTCATCCCGAAGCGGCCAACATGACCTACCTGGGCCTGTACGCGCTTCAGCATCGCGGGCAGGAAAGCGCCGGGATTGCAGCGTCAGACGGAAGCACGATTCGTGTTTCCAAGGCGATGGGATATGTCGCTGACGTCTTCAACGGACAGACGCTGAATACGCTGCCCGGTCGCGCTGCAGTCGGACACGTCCGCTACTCGACGGCCGGCGAGAGCCGACTGGCGAATGCGCAGC
>CADEEX010000453.1:1606-3601 GCA_902826465.1 uncultured Acidobacteriota bacterium | reverse complement strand
CGACAGCAGCAAGTGTCAGTGCGGCGACACGACGAACGCTCGCTGCGCGAACGCGCTCTCGGCCTTCTGCTTCTGCGCGGGCGAGGCGGGTGCGCCTTGCACCGACGAGCAGGCGACGAACCTCTACGTCGGCTGTCATCAGGACGATCCGGAGATCGGTGCAATGGTGGACTGCTTCGAGAACTACATCGACGGGAACGTCGTCGACTGCACCACCGCCGCCAACGTCTGTCTGTGACTCAGAGGCGCATCATCGGCGCGGGATCGAACGGATGACTTCGCATGCGCTTCCAGGAGAGGCGCGCGAGGCACGCGTGAAAGCCCTCGTTCGGAAACGCGGAGAACACCTCGCGTAGGAAGGTGCTCGGCAGGCCGAACGCGACGACCCCTTTCGTCACGTCGGCCCAATCGGCTCTTCGAAACGCTTCGACGAGCCCGTGAGGCTCCGTCTCGTGGCGGGTGATCTTGTGGTGCTCGGCGATCATCGCGGTGATCTCCGGCACCCAAGACGCCTGGCCGTTCGCCTCGAGATAGCGGCGCGCGAGGACCTCCGAGGGATCGAGGTAGTCGAAGGTGTCGTCGGTCCAGATCCCGAGATCGTGGAACGCCGCTGCGACGACGATCTTCTCGCGCGAGACTTCGTCGTCTCCGCCGCACGCGCGACTGAAATGGATGACGCGGTACGCGTGGTTCCTGTAGCCCGCGAAGTCGTCACCGATCGTCGCGGCGTGCGGCGCGAGGAGCTGCTCGAGTTGCGCGAGGTGCGAGTCGATCGTGAGGGACATCGGGCGTCGACGCTAATCGTCGGTCGGACGCATGGCGAGTCTCGCGTCCGGCGGTTCAAGGAACGCAAAGCGTGACGCGCTCCATGTTCGAGCGTGTGTCGCGCGACTTTAGCCGGAGCGATCTGCGCCGTCCTGAAGGTGATGGACTTCGCTAGGGATTTTTCAGCTGACCATGTCGCTGTCCCGGCCTGAGACTGTCGCTCGCGATGCGCATCGCACGAAACGCCGAGAATTCTTGGGTCACGTTTCGATTTGAGACGCGTCCCGATTTGAGGCACCGATCGCCAGAGCCTTCACGAGAGCCGATGCCTGAGCGACTCCTCGTCGATGTGCGTCCGTCTGCTGACGGCGCCGCAAGCCCTTAAGTAAGCACTTTCCGAGCAGCGAGCGCCTGCCTACATCGGTGCGTGGGCATGGCTCCGTGGCAACGAGACAGATCCAAAGTGGCGGCGTGACCGACTCGCGATCGCTCGATGGCTGGGCGACAGGCAGGAGCTGTCATCGCGCCACGCTGCGTGTCTGGCACGCGCTTCGCAAAAGGCCAAAGCACGCCGGACACGAGGCGCCGCAAGTGGCCGTGGTCGCCAACACGGGCAGTACTCGCCGTATGGTGCTTGCTGGCGTCGCGCTGGTCAGCATCGCTGGACTGATCGCCCTGCTGGTGCTGCGGCAGCCGGCCCGCGTCGAGCCTCCCCCACCGACAAACGCCCCGACGAACGCCGCGACTCCCGCGCCGACCGACGCCGTGAGCGGTCGCGTGCCTGCGGCCACGTCACCACCCGCGACAGCGGATGCGCCCGTGGTGGCAGCGACGCCGTCGCCGGCTGCGGCGGTGACACCGCGCACGCCACCGCCGAGGACCCGACTCAACCCGCGTGACGGTGCCACCTACGTCTGGATCGCGCCGGGCGTCTTTACACTGGGCTGCTCGCCTGGCGACACGTCGTGTGAGCGGGACGAAGGGCCGTCGCATGTGGTACGTGTTCGGAAGGGCTTCTGGCTCGGCCGGACCGAAGTCACCAACGGCCAGATCGCCCGCCTGCGAAAGACAACATCGCCGCCGTCGAGCCGGGACTTCCCTGCCGTGGAGCTGACGTGGGCCGAAGCGAGGGACCACTGCGTGGCGGTCGGTGGCCGACTGCCGCGCGAGTTCGAGTGGGAGTTCGCCGCTCGGGGCGGGACCACCGGCGCCCGTTACGCCCGGCTCGGG
>CADEEX010000453.1:0-1596 GCA_902826465.1 uncultured Acidobacteriota bacterium | reverse complement strand
GGGGGGGGCGCATCGTGTGGGACAGAAAGGCGCCAATCCGTGGGGCCTCGTCGACATGCTGGGCAACGTGCATGAATGGGTGGCCGACCGCTACTTCAACCTCTACGACGAGACTGACGATTCGCTGGTTGAGCCGCTGGCCTCGAACGCCTCGGCGGTGTCTCGCGGCGGCGGTTTCACGTCGGAAGCCGTCAACGTCCGCGCCTCGACACGGCGCGAATTACCACCGGACGCGAGCGAGCCGACGGTCGGATTGCGCTGCGCGATGGACTAGCGCCTCGCCACCGCTCTTTCGCCCTCTGTTCGTCGCGAGCAAATTTGTACTTGGATCACTGAAAAGGCACGTGGTAAGGTGGCCCAACGACGCGGGTTATCGTCATTGCCCCGTCACCCTCGTTCCACCTTTTTTCAACGGAGCTCATGCCCTCACGTCGCTACACGATTGTGATCGCCGATCGTTCGTCCGGACTGGTCCGGCGCGTCACGATCAGTTTGCGCATCGTGTCGGTGATCGCCAGCCTCGTGGTCGGCCTGCCGATCCTGGTTGGGCTTGGCGCCAAGTGGAGCGGTACACAGGAGCTGGTGCAGCTCGAGTCGTCGAACGCGGCGTTGATGCTCGAGAACACGAACTATCGTGAGACCACTGGCGAGCTCACCACCCAGATTCAGTCGCTCGAAGGCGTGATCGACGAACTCGGCGCCCGGTCCGCGCTCGACCCTGCGCAGGCCAAGGCCATGTCGCGGCTGCCAGCGGTGGTGAAGGCGAAAGCGGCCGGCGGCAGCGCCACGCAGAACGCGGCCATCTCCAACATTCTCTCGACCTCCTTTACGTCGCCAGAAGACACCTTCGGCGTCCTCCGCACCCTGCTTCAGGGGCTCGAGAGCCGGCTGCGCAACGTCCGCAAGGACGTCGAGCGCACGGAGGCGCTTGCCTCCGCCACGCCGTCGATCTGGCCCGCGCACGGGTGGCTCACGGGCACGTTCGGTGGCCGCTCCGATCCGTTCACCGGCGAGCGCGGGTTCCACCAGGGGCTCGACATCTCCACGCCGAAAGGCCAACCCATCTACGCCACCGCAGATGGCAAGGTGGCGACCGCTGGCTATTCGGGCGACTACGGCAACATGGTGGTCCTCGAGCACGACTTCGGCCTGAGCACGCGCTACGGCCATATGAGTCGCTTCAACGTGAAGCCAGGTGACACGGTGCGCCGAGGTGACGTCATCGGCTTCGTCGGCTCGACCGGTCGCTCGACTGGCGCACATGTGCACTACGAAGTGCTCGCGAACGGCAAGCTGATCAACCCGCTTCAGCTGCTCACCTCCCGTCCGCCCAACCGCTAGCGCGGCTTCCATCTCGCGACTTCCATACGTAGTGTCCGGCTTTAGCTGGACTTGGCATGCGTAGTGTCCGGCTTCAGCCGGACTTGGCATCCGTAGTGTCCGGCTTTAGCCGGACCCGCATCGTCCACCTGAAGGCGAACACGACGTCCCCCGAACCGCTGCGGGCTCGCCCGCGTCCTATCACCAGTCCGGTGTCCTCGCTGCAGCCCGTCTGCTACAATCACTGGATATCCAACGCCGGTTTCACCGTATAGA
>CADEEX010000452.1 GCA_902826465.1 uncultured Acidobacteriota bacterium | reverse complement strand
TGCGCGAACTCTCGATCGCGTCCGCGTCCGAAGCCTTCGGCGAAGTTCCGTAGCCCTGATGCCATTGCTTCACGCAACTGATCGCGAAATTTCCAATCCTTATCGGCCGCCGAGGTGTCAACAAGTGCGTACACCTGTGTGCGAAGTTCGTCAGCCAACCGCCAGGCATCGAAGTCTTCTACTCGCTTGACCACGCTGAAACGGGGTGCACATCGCGGGCCACGTTTGCTGGACCGGCGGACCTGTGGACCCGTGGACCCGGACCGTATACTTCCTTCCATGTCCGCACCAGACGATGAACTCGGCTGGATCACCGAGTCGCTGGTCCGCGCAGTGTCGTGGCCCGCCGCGTCGGTCGTGCACTTCCTCGTGCGCCGCTATCCTGAGGCCCCATCGGCGACCCTGCACGCGGCGATTGAATGCGCGCTGGGAGCGGCGCTCCCCGCCTTCGACGCCGAGCACGACATCGTCCGCCGATTCCGCTGGCTCGCGGCGTTTACCGACGCCTCGGCGATGGCGGCAGACGATGCACTCCAGGTGATTGTCGAGGAGCAGTTGCCGCTGGCGGTTGATGCGCTCGAAACGTTGATGCGGCGGGTGTACGAGCCAGGCGAGGGCGCGGTCGATCAGGGGTGCGATCGTCAGATTGAGATCGCGCTGTCGCTCTGCGTCGCCTTCGACCTCACCGGTCGGCTGCCGTACGCCATGCTGGCGGAGGAACTGCTGCAGACGGCCTTGCGCACGCAGTGGAGCCATGCGGCCGGTCTGTTTCCGGTGACGGCTGCCGCCAATGGCCGTGCCGCCCAGCTCTGTTACCGTCTGGCGGCCCTGCATCGCGACCCCGACTACGCGTCGCGCGCGGTCGTCGCGCCGAACGCGCGTTACGCCGACGTCGGAGCGACGGTGTTGCAGGCGGTGCGGGCCGAGGTCGGCCAGCAGAGCGAGGCGATCGCCGAATATGGTCTGGCCCAGCTCGACGCGTTCGCGTTGACCGCCCTTCCGAACTAAAATCAACGACCCATGACTGTGCTCGCGCGTTCCACTGCTGAACAGGCGCGTCGTAACGCGACGCTGCTTGCCGATACCCCCCTCGCTGCGGCTCGCATCGAGTCGCACGTGTTGCCCTTTGCCGTCGACCTGCACGCCTCGTCGCTGACGGCGCCAGACGCCGCGGCGTTGGCTGCCCTCGAAAAGAGCGCCGCGACGATCGCGATCAAGTCGCTGATTTCGCTGGCCAAGGCGGGCGACATCGATCATCTCGGCGGTGGCCTCGAGTTGATTCCGGCGCTCCTGATGACGCTCGGCGTCGTCAACTATGAGAGCCGTCATTTCGCCATTGAGCACGGGCACACGAGCATCGGCTACTACGCCGCGCTGTCGGCGCTCGGCTTCCTTCCCGAAGAGCGTGTCATCGAACGCTTTCGGCGGAGTCTCGACATTGCCGGCCACGTCTCCTGGGTGCCGGGAGGCACGGAGCTTGGTTCGGGCCGCCTCGGCGTGATGGTGCCGGTCAGCGCCGGCCAGGCGCTTGGGCTCAAGGCGCGCAAGGGGAACGACGCCCTGGTGGTGTGCCATATGGGCGACGCCGGGTGGATTTCAGGTCAGGCCTTGAACGGCTTCAACGCCGCGAGCCTGCATCACGCGCCGGTGGTGTTCGTGATGCATCGCAACGGCATCCAGTTGTCGGGCACCACGCAGTCGATCATCGACCGCGATCCGCGCCCGATGATTGCAGCAATGGGCGTGGAGATTCTCGAGATCTCATCGCTCATGGATCGACAGGCGCTCTTTGCCGGATACCGCGAAGCCGCCTCGCGCGCCCGCGCCGGCAAGCCGACGCTGATCTATCCGGTGGGTTTCGGTCAGCACGGACACCCGGCCGTCACCGTGAAGTCGTTCGGCGAGATGTACGGCATCGGTCACGAAGTGGCCGAGTTCGCGTCGAAGCACGGTGTGGCCCTCGACAAGGCCATTCATGTGCCCGGCTCGCTCATGAGTTTCCGCGACGCGCACGCCATGATCGAGTGCGTGTTCTTCGTCAACGGACTGGCTGGCGGCGAAGCGCATCACGACGGCGGCATGAAGGGGCGCGACGGCGCCGCGGCACTTGCCAACCCGATGCTGCAGTTGGGCGCCGACGAGGCGTCGGCGCTGGCGGCGCTGAAGGCGAAGCCGAAGAAGTCGGTCGTCAGCAACGCGCGTCCGGCCAAAGGTTCGGTGAACCTGCCGCTGACGGCGGCCGAAGCCGCGGCGATCAGCCTGCCCGGTACGGACAAGTGGGTGTCGGCCCGCGCCGGTTCAGAAGCGGCCTACGCGGCGGTGGCGAAGAAATATCCGCAGCAATGTTTCTTCGTCTCGTGCGACCTGAATCCGTCCACCAAGCTGGGCAAGGCCGCGGCGCTCGTCCCGGCGACGCACCGCTTCGAGTTGAGCATCGAAGAACAGGCGGCAGCGCTTGTCGCCGATGGTCTGGCCTTCACCGGCCACGACGCACAGCTCAACGTGTTCGCCACCTTTGCCGCCTTCATGGAAGGGATCGCCCGTGAAGGGTTCGAGATGTGGCGTTACCAGCGCAATCTCAACGGACTCAACGAGGGAATCAACGTGCTGATGCACTTGTCGCACGTTGGCGCGTGCACGGGGCGCGACCACTTCTCGGGCTGGAGTCTCGACTGGGTGAACTTTGCGCTCGGCTACATGCCGTTCCTGCATCGCTTCTACGCGCCGTCAGATGCGCGCTCGGCGTTCATTGCTGTTCGCGATGCCTGCGCCACCTACGGCGGACACATCGTCGCCATTCCGCGCGACAACCTGCCCGTGCTGACCACGCAGGGGTCGCAGGATCCGCTGTGGAACGCCGCCGACGAATGGACCCCGGTCACGAAGTGGCGCGAACACGCCGGCGCGAAGGCCGCGATTCTCGCGATTGGCGCGCCCGCCTACCTTGCTGGCGAGGCGAGCGATGCGGCTCTGGCGAAAGGCGTGGCCACCGACGTTTATGTGGTGAACGGCTTCCCGCTCGAGCCGGGATTTCTCGAAGGGCTGTCGAAGCGCTACACGAAGATCGTGACGATAGAGGACGGTCTCATCGGCACCGTGGAATCGGGCCTGCGCGGCTTTGCCGGGCTGGTGTCCTCGGCACTGTATGGCAGCGGCGTGGTGCTCGATCACTTCGGCATCATCGATCCGCACGTTGCCCCGTCAGAGCATTTCGTCCAGGTGTGGGAACACTACGGGATGACGGCCGGCGCGCTGGTCGAAAGCCTGACCCACCGGTGATTGGTGGAAACGACGAAGGACGAAGGACGAACGTTGTCCCTCGTCCCTCGTAATTCGTACTTCGTCGCGTCTCGTCAGCGTCGATTCTGCTGCCGATCCCCGCGCCGTTTCTCCATCTCGCTCCGGCGCGCGGCCATGTCGGCCTGCAGTGTCTTCAGTGTGTCGCGCTGCGTGGCGGTGAGGAGCTGCAGCACCTCGCTGCGAATGCGTCCTCGGGCAACCGCCGCGTCGGCGTCAACGATGGCCAGGTCGCTGGCTTTGGCGCGGACCAGCCCTTCGTCGAACGGGTCGGCCGCAATCGCAGCGTCGAGCGCTTCGTGAGC
>CADEEX010000451.1 GCA_902826465.1 uncultured Acidobacteriota bacterium | reverse complement strand
CAGTGTAGTTCGCAGACGCCGCACTGAAGCGTGTACGGGATGTAATCACCCGTGCACCGGGCGCTGTCGGGCGCGCTCGGCTCGACGACCATCGTGGACGCGACGCCGGAAAAAAAAGGGCGGCCCAGAAGGGCCGCCCTTTTTGACTTGCCTGCGGTAAGAACCAGCTGCGCTGGTTCTTACCGTTTCATGCTGCTACCACTTGACCTGCAGGCCAACACCCAACATGCGCGGCTGCATGGAGCTGTTGACACGGCCGAAGTTTGGCGACAGAACGTTCGTGCCTGCGCCGCCGAGCTGGTAGGTGATGATCGCGTCCGTGTTGTTCAGGTTGAACGCCTCGAACTGCGGCGAGATGGAGAAACGGTTCACCTTGAAGGTCTTTTGAACCTTGAAGTCGAGCTGGTTGATACGCTCGGTGAAGAACGCGTTCTCCGGGGTCAGCTGCACGAACAGCGTCGTGGCCGAACCGACGTTGCCGATGTATCCCGCTGGCAACGCGAGCTGGCCGGCCGGGCACGGCGCCGGGCAGTTGGCCGGGTAGCGCGTGGTGGTGGTCAGCTGCATGTGACGGGTCGTCTGAATGGAACCCGTGGTGTAGCCGAAGGTGCCCTGCGAACCCTGCACCGACTGGAACGAACCGCTCACCTGGATGCCGTAGGCAATCGGGTACGAACCCGCCAGCTTGAACTGCTTGCTGAACGGGATGTTGTTCTGCGTATCGTCGCAGAAGCGGAGGTTGTTCGGGTTGTCTGGCACGTTGCAGTTCGTGACGCGCTGCCGCTCGAAGGCGAAGCCGCCGAACACCTGCGAGCCACGGCCCGGACGGGCGCGGAACTCGAAGTTGTAGGCGTTGTAGACCATCTTGCGTGACGGGTCGACGCTGTCCGTGTTCGTGGCTGTATTCGACGCCGTGGGCTTACGGCTATAAGCATCAATCGCCTCGCCCGTGGTCGGGTCGTACACCGTGAACTTCGTCCAGTTGCTGTTGGCGGCGAAGTTGTCGCCAGCGGCCGGATCGACCAGCGCGGTGTTGATGGTGGTGGTCAGGTTGTTGAAGTTTCCATGGAACCACATGCCGGCCACCGAGAGACGCGGGAAGAGCTCGTGCTGCAGCTCGATCCCGTTCTCGAGGTTCCAGATGCGCGGGAAGTCGTTGTAGACGTTGGCGCCGCGCAAGCCGAAGTTCGCGGGCAACCCGGCGGAGTTGATTTCGCAGCCTGGCAGACCGTTCGTGCCGAACGCACAACCACGCTCGCCCTGGGCGATGCCGTCGTTGTTGACGTCGCGCCACGTCAGGAACGCCGTGGATGACACGACCGGGTTGTACGACCCGGCAATGCCGGTGGTGCGCGCCTGATTGTAGCGGTTGAGCGACCACTTGATGGCGGTCTTGGCGTTGCCGAACACGTCGTACACAGCCGACAGGCGCGGCGCCCAGTTCTTCCAGTTTGGCAGGTCGTTACGCTCGTCCACGATCTGGCCGTTGCCGCTCACCCAGCGGCCCTTCGGCTGCACCGACGCGATAATGCCTGCGTTCAGTGCCTCGTAGCGGACACCGCCGGTGGGGGTCAACCGGTTCATCGTGTAGGTGTCCGACACATACAGACCGTAGTCGTAGTTCACCCGCTCTCCGTAGCTACCGCTCGGCGTGTTGCGAACCATGACTTCGCTCGAGCAGGTGTAGGCGCCCTGCGTGCCCTGCTGGCCGACCACACCGTTGTTGCAGCTCTGCGCACCGCCAACGGCGAAGCTCGAGTAGCGCTGCACGAGGTCGCCGTTCAGGTCAACCGTGTGGTAGAAGGTGCCGGTCTGGTACTGGAAGCCGACCTTCATGTTGTGCGAACCGGTAACGTACGACGCCGATCCCTGCCAGTTGTAGCGGGCCGGGCTCTGAGTAGTCTGAAGGAACGCGGAGCGGCGCAGGCCGGCGCCCGAACCGATTTCCCACTGGGCGGTGTTGGCGTACCACGCATCGGAGAAGCGGGGCTGCTCAATACCGTCCTGGTAGCTGTTGGTGTAGTACTCGAGGTTGCTCGAGAAACCGCCTTCGAGAAGCAGTCGGCTGGTGAGCGGCGACGACAGCTTGGCGTTGTTGGTGTGGTACGCCGGCGAGAACCACTGCACCGACGACTGATCCGGGTCGTAACCCGCCTGCATGTCGTGGCCGCGGTACTTGTCAATTTCGTCGTGATAGGCGGTGAACTTCACCTTCGGCGCAATCTGCCAGGTCAAGCGGGCCATGCCGCTCCGGATGCGCTGATCGTCAACGCCGCGGCTGCCGTCCTTGAAGAACGTGTTCGGGATGTAGTTGTCGACCTGGAAGGAACGGCCCGAACCGAAGAACCACAACTTATCCTTCTTGATCGGACCGCCCTGGCTGATGGTCATGTCCAGAATCTTTGCGATGTTGTTGCCGTTGTTCGGCACAACGCCGAGCGCTTCGAGACGGGCCGAGGTGCCGTCGCTCTGCCACGCATCGGGGCGGTAGGCCGACTTGAAGTCGCCGCTGAAGGTGTTGCCGCCTTCGCGCGGAATCATGTTGAGGCGAACGCCGCCGCCTGAGGTTTCAGCGCCGATGCCCGACGTCTGGTAGGCGACTTCCTGGTTCATCGCGTCGTTGAAGTAGCTCTGCACCGCGCCGTCCGACTGGAGGCCGTTGACGATCATGCCGTCGACCATCACGGTGGTGTTCGCCGTGGTCATGCCGTGCGTTGACATGTAGGTCTGCTGCATGGCGCGGGCACCGCCAGTGTCGGGCAGGCTCAGCGACACGCCGACGATCAGCTGGCCCATGCCCTGAATCGTGCGGCCGGTCGGAATCGCGTCCACCGCTTCGCGGTTGAGCACCGTGCTGTGCACGGCGGTCTGGACGTCGACGATCGGGGAGTCGGCTGACACCGTGATCGATTCTTCGAGCGAGCCGACCTTCATGTCGATGTTGATCGACGAGGTGAAGTTGGACGGCAGGTCGACGTTCTCACGACGCACGGTGGCGAAACCGGGCAGCGTGAACGTCATCACATACACGCCTGGTCGCAGGTCGACGATGCGGTACTGACCGTTCGAGTCGGTCACGACCGAGCGGGTCTTTTCGATCAGCACGTCGCTCGATGCGTCGACGGTCACGCCGGGCAGCACTGCGCCGGACGTATCCTTGACCGTGCCTACGATCGTGCTCTGCGCGTGCGCGGCGGCTGGCAGCAAAACTAGACAAGCTAGCGCTGCGAGCACCAAGTCCCTGAATCTACGCGTCATCCAATGCCTCCTAACAAAAACCCTGAAACCGAAACCGAACGAACATCGTGCAACGACCGCACAACGGCGCTGACATACTCACGAACATCGCGAGAACACGCTGTGAAGGCCACTTGACCGGCAGGTAGACTACGCCCCCGCTTCCAGCCGAGTCAACGGGCAAATCTGAATTTGTGACAATCGCCATGATTGGATCCCGTTTTTTGGATTGATTGAGTTTTATTGAATGTTTTTGGGCGTTTTTGACCAGACGTTCAAACGAATTTCGTCGCCAAACCGCGAAAAAACGATCGGAATCAGCCGTCCACGTTCGCTGACGCTCCCCGTCCTCGCGGGTGAACGATCACTGGAAGCATCTATTAGGAATCGGATACA
>CADEEX010000450.1 GCA_902826465.1 uncultured Acidobacteriota bacterium | reverse complement strand
CCGTGAGCCTTTTCGCCGGACATCAGAGGCTTCCTAAAGTCCGTCGTTCCGGAACCTTCTGAACCTCCCTCCACTCGCTCCTGCCGGCGGCTGCACGCCTATGCGTACGGCCCGGCGGTTGCTCATCGACCGGTCATCGACGCGCTCCCCCCGAGGGTGTCCGATGCGGAAGCTTGTTGCGCTGTGCTGTCTTGGGTTCGCTGTCGACGCCGTCCTGCCTTCAATCGCGTCGGCCGCGCCGATTGCGGCCTTCGAAGTGCTCGAAGACGCGCTCAGCTACGACCTGTTCAACAGGAATCTGACGCGCACGCGGTCTGGACCATCCGGCACCACGACGGACGCGCCAGACGCGGCTAACAACATCAGCGCCGACTTCGGGTTCTGGAATGGCCTCGACACCAGCTGGACGCACGACATGTCGTGGCTGCCCGCCGGTGGCACCTTCCTCTCCGCCACACTCGAAGTGCGGGCCTGGGGCGTCGACAACAACAACGACAACCTGCTCGCCGACAACGTCTTCATCACGACGCTGACGCCAGAGTCGCTGGTGCCCTTCAATCTGAATCAACCGGGCTTCATCGACCTCGGTTTCTCGTCGACGTTCTCGTCGTCGCCGTTTCTGCTGCAGGGGCTGTTGCTCGATCAGATGCTGAACCTGATCGTCGACAAGAACGGGAACGGACGGTTCAACCCCGAATCGTTCTCGGTGTATTACTCGCGCCTCGACGTCACCTACGACACCGCGGTGCCCACGCCGGAACCGGCGTCGATGCTGCTGCTCGGCAGCGGCGTGGCCACGGTGATCGCGCGTCGCCGAAAGGCGCGAACCGTGTAGCATCGGAACGGATGCATCCATTCGTGCGCGTCGCGGCGATGATGTTCGCCGCGGCGCTTGGCGTCGCGCAGGCGCCCCTGAGCGACCTCGGCGTCGACACGAACCCGCCGGAACAGTTCACCGAGCGCCGCATCAACACCGCGCCGCTGCTCGATCCCTGGGAGATTACCGTCGGCCCGGACGGCTACCTCTGGGGAACCGAGCGCGGCGACAACAGCGTGTTCCGGCTCGATCCTGCGACGGGAATGAAGAAGACGCTGGTGTCGATTCCCGATGCCTATCGGCGAGACACCCAGGACGGCGTGCTCGGACTGGCGCTGCACCCCGATCTGTTGAAGGAGCGGGGGCAGGATTTCGTGTATGTGGCGTCGGTGTACGACGCCGACCCGGGACCTGGACGCGACCGTCGCCTCCGGGTCCAGCGCTTCACCTACGAGGCCCAGCGCAACACGCTGAGCGGTCTCACCGACGTGCTGGCGGGGCTGCCGTCAGGCGGCGATCACATCGGCGGGCGGATGGTGATCGGCCCCGATCAGAAGCTCTACCTCACCGTCGGCGACCTCGCCGCCAACCACCTGGGTAATCACTGCGCGGTCAACCGCGCGCAGGAGTTGCCGACCGAGGCGCAAGTGTCCGCGCGCCAGTGGGACAGCTACCAGGGCAAGGTGCTGCGAATGAACCTGGATGGGTCGATCCCCGCCGACAACCCCGTGGTTGGCGGTGTGCGCAGTCACCTGTTCTCGTACGGGCATCGCACGCCGCAAGGGCTCGGGTTTGGCAGCGGCGGACAACTCTACGAATCCGAGCACGGACCCGCCACCGACGATGAGGTGAACCTGCTTCGTGGCGGCGGAAACTACGGCTGGCCGTACGTGGCCGGCCATCGTGACGACCGCTCGTACGTGTACGCCAACTGGTCGGCGTCGTCGCCGCAGCCGTGCGCGTCGCTGAATTTCGTGCCGATTGGCGGGCCGGCATCGGTGCCGCAGCAGAAGGAAACCGCGTGGCAGCATCCCGACTTCATGGCGCCGCTGCAGACCTTCTTCACGGTGGGGGCCGCCTACGACTTCGGGGCGCGCGGGAACGCCGTCATCGCACCGTCCGGCCTCGAGGTTTACACCTCTACGGCCATTCCCGGGTGGAAAGACTCGATACTGGTGGTGAGCCTCGCCAAGGGGGCCATGTTCCGCCTGAAGCTGAGCGACGACGGCACCGCCACTGTCGGGGCGCCGATGCAGTACTTCACCAGCGAAGATCGCCCCCGGGATGTTGCCGTCAGTGCCGACGGGCGCACCCTCTACGTCAGCACAGACCACTGGCCTCGCCGCCCCAATGCGGGCACCATTCGCGCCTTTACCTACGACGGCACGCCCTGAACGGCTCAGCCAGCTCAGAGGAGAGGTCCCTGGCGACTGTAACCAAATAGTAACAATTGGCTTAGCGGCCCGGTGCTACACTCTCGTCGATTCGCCGGGGTGTCGTCCCACCTCGAGTTCAGGGACGCCAACAAGGAGCAGTTCTGATGCGGGACCGATCACGCCTCCGCGCCCATATTTTCAAGTTCATTGGTGGTGCCAGCGTTGCGGCGATTGCCGGCGCATGGTCGCTCAGCACCGGAGTGCTGGCGCAGACCGCGGCGGCGCCCACGTTCAACGCCGACATCGCACCGATCATTTTTGAGAAGTGCGCGAGCTGCCATCGCCCCGGCGCGGTTGGCGCCATGTCGCTCACCAGCTACAAGGAAGTGCGTCCGTGGGCGCGCTCCATTCGCGCGCGCGTCACCAAGCGCGAGATGCCGCCATGGTCGGCCGATCCGCGATTCGGCGAATACATGAACGATCAGAGCATGTCGCAGCATCAGATCGATCTGATCGCGGCGTGGGTCGCGGCCGGTGCCCCAGAAGGCACCGGCACGGCGCCCGCCATGCCGAAGTACGCCGATGGCGGCTGGCGCATGATCTTCGGACGCCCGCCCGACATCGTGCTCGAAATGCCGATGGAGTACGAACTGCCCGCCGAAGGGCAGATTCCGGTGTTCCGCATGTGGGACAAGAACCCCTTCAAGGAAGACATCTTCATCCAGGCGCTCCAGATTCAACCGAGCAACCTGTCGGTGACGCATCACTCGGCGCTCACCGGCCGCGAACTGCCCAAGGGGACGACGCTCAAGGAGAACTTCGGGTGGAAGAACGGCCCGATGCTGAAGTACATCCCCACCTATGAGGACGGCAGCATCGTCAACATCCTCACGGGTGACGGCGGCGGCTCGATCGAAGGCGCCGAAGGCAAGGCCGACCTCAAGCCGGGCGACCGCGTGCCGGTGATCAACAAGACCCGTCAGCCGAGCGAAGACGACGACGAGCGCCTGATGTTCTACCTGCCCGGTAGCGACTACCAGATTTTCCCCGAGGGTTCCGCCAAGCGTCTCCGTGCATCAAACGAGTTGCTGTGGGAAGTGCACTACTCGCCGAATGGCAAGGTCACGACCGACCGCGAGCGCATCGGCTTGTGGCTGGCGAAGCCGCCGACCCAGCGCGAAGTGCACGTCATCCGCAACGGCAGCGGCCAGCACATTATTGAAAATGGCGAGGTCGGCAGCGTGGCCAACCTGCCGGCCATCCCGCCGAACGCGGGCGACTGGAAGATCACGGCGATTCAGCCGTTCACGGAAGACGTGACGCTGGCGTCGATGCAGCCGCACATGCACCTGCGCGGCAAGGACATGACCTACGTGGCCACGTTCCCGGATGGCCGCGAAGAAGTGCTGCTGTCGGTGCCGGCCTACGACTTCAACTGGCAGAACACCTACATGCCGGTGAAGCCGGTGAAGCTGCC
>CADEEX010000449.1 GCA_902826465.1 uncultured Acidobacteriota bacterium | reverse complement strand
GGGCCGCCGCAGGGACGCGCGTGAAGGGGTTCTGGGAATCCGGTCCGATCGTATGCATCTCCACGCGAAGCGCCACACGCGTCGCGGTCTCCCGGTCAAGAGACCGCGACGCGTGTGGCCCGTTGTCCGGAGGCCCGGAGAACGCCGACATCCTTTCACGAGCCCAAAGATCGGCACAATCCCGGAAAATACGTAGTCGGCACCAGCGGTGGCTCATGCGGACGGCGTACCACCTCTTCTGCCCCCCGTGCTACGCTGCCTGATGGCTTGGCGACTCGGCGACCGCGTGGAGCAGGCGTCCTACGGGGCGGGCACGATTATCGAACTCACCGACCAGCACGTGGTCGTCCACTTCGACACCTACGGCCGCCGCAAATTTGCCGCCCACCTGGCGGTGTTGACGGCGAGCCAGCGGCCCGAGCCGCGCGCGCCGTCGCGACCAAACTCGATAGCGCCAGGGCCGAGAGCCACGGTGACACGCACCAGCACTGACCCTGGCTACGAGAACTCGAATCGGCAGACGGTGGTGCGACTGGCCGAAACGCATGGGCACGGGCGCGGGCCGCGCGTCTACGTGATGCGCTGTATGCGCTGCGGCACGCACTACGGCGCCAACGTGAGCGACATCGATTCGCGCGCCTGCCCGGCCTGCATGGACGGTCCGCCCGGCGTCACATTCTGACGCCGCCACGATGGCCAACCCCGTCTCGAAGACCGCCTACTACTGCACGGGCGTGCGCATGCTCGATGCGGAGTCGGCACACCCTCTCGTCGGCGACACCTGGGCAGCGCGCTTCATGGACGACGAGGGGCGCGCATTCTTCGACGAGTTCCGCGGCTTCACCATCCCGAATGCGTCGAACGTGGTGCGGCACCACCTCATCGATGAGCTGCTCAGATCGCGGCTGGCCGACGACCCGCGGCGACGCATCGTGCTGCTCGGCGCCGGATTCGACGCGCGGGCATTTCGCCTCAACGGTGGCGAGTGGTTCGAGGTCGACGAGGCGCCGATCATCGAGCGCAAGAACGCCGTGGCCCCCGCGTCTCAGGCAGCCAACCCGCTGACGCGGATCGCCATCGACTTCGCGCACGAGTCAGTGGCCGACACGCTCGCGTCCGTGGCCACCGACGCGCCGATGACGATCGTGATGGAGGGGGTGCTCTATTACCTCGAACCTTCCGCCGTCGATCACACGCTCGGCACGTTGCAGCAGCTGTTCCCCCGCCATGAACTCGTGTGCGACCTCCAGTCGGACACGTTTGTGCGCCGGTGGGGTCGGCCGATCATCAGCAAGATTGGCGAGTACGGCGCGCAGTGGCGGTTTCATCCCGCCGATCCGGCACAGCACATCACAGGACTCGGCTATCGGCTCGAGAGCGCCACGTCGGTCGCCCTGCGCGCCGCCGAACTGCAGCGCATCGCCATGCCACCGTGGGTGATTCGTTCGGTGCTGCCCTCGCTTCGTGATGGATATCAAGTGTGCACGTTCAGGGGGGCTTAGGTGCTGGGGTGCAAGAGTGCTGGGGTGCTAAGGTGGCTGGGGTGCTGAGCGTGCTGAGCGTGCTTAAGATCTTGCGGGCGGTCACTGCACCTGTGGCGCTGATGGTCGTCGCCACCGCGGCGAGCGCACAGACCAACCGCATCGACATGATCTCGCCACTGGCGCCGGAGCTCGCGGCGTTTGGCCCGTACGCGAGTGGCGTGCGCACCCTGCAGGCGACCGATTCGAATCGGATCGACATCCTGAACACGAAGAGCGGCGGGCCCACGCGGCGCACCGACCGGACGCTGACGCTCGAAGTCTGGTATCCGGCGTTGCTCGCGCCTGGCCAGCAGCCGGGCGGCCGGCAGCGCGTGATCACCCGCGACCCGGCGGTGACGGCGGTGCTCTACGGGCGCGCGGTCCGCGACGCCGCGCCGGCCACACGCGATGGCGCCTTCCCTCTCGTCATCGTCTCGCACGGCTACCCGGGGAACCGCTTCCTGATGAGTCACCTGGGCGAGAACCTCGCGAGCAAGGGGTTCGTGGTGGTCGCCATCGATCACAAAGACAGCACCTACGACGATCAGCAGTCGTTCGCGAGCACGCTCTATCACCGGCCATTCGATCAGTTGTTCGTGCTCAACGAACTGGCGCGGCTGGGCAACGCAGGTTCAGGCAGCTTCCTCGCCGGCCTGGTAGACGCCTCGCGCACCGGGCTCGTCGGCTACTCGATGGGCGGCTACGGCGTGGTCAATGTAATCGGCGGCGGCTACAGCGACGCGAGTATCACCGGCAACGGCGCGCCGCCGAATCGCCTGCTGGCAGAACGCGCCGCCTCCAACCCCGGCTACGCGCGAACGATGGATCCACGGATCAAGGCGGCAATCGCGATCGGCCCCTGGGGCATGCAGACCGGATTCTGGGACGCGCAGGGACTCGCGGGCATCAGGACGCCGGTGCTGTTCGTGGCCGGCAGCGTCGACTCCACCGCTGGCTACGAGAAAGGCACGCGGGCGATCTTTCAGGGTGCGGTCAACGCCGACCGCTATCTGCTCACCTTCGTCAACGCCAATCACAACGCCGGCGCACCCATTCCTGCGCCGATCGAAACCTACAACTATTCGGAAACAATGAAGAGCTATCCGTTCCTGCACTACGCCGACGCGGTGTGGGACAACGTCCGGATGAACAACATCCTCGATCACTTCGCGACCGCCTATTTCGGCCTGCTCCTCAAGGGACAGCAGGACAAGGCGCCGTACCTGCAGACGGTCGCCGGCGAAGAGCTGAAAGGATTTCGACGACGCACGTCCGTCGGGCTGACACTGGAGCATCTGGCGGGCCGCTAGCCTGCCGCTCATTGTCGACCGCCTTCCGCGCCCGTCGCGGTAGACTTCACCGAGACGAATGGATTCCAGTTTCGGGGCGCGCCTCAGGGCGCAGCGGGAAAGCCAGCAGGTGACGCTCGAGACGATCGCCGACCGAACCAAGATCAGGCTGGTGCTGCTCGAAGGTCTCGAACGCAACGACACCTCGCTATGGCCGACCGGCATCTTCCGACGTTCGTATTGCCGCAGCTACGCCGTTGCCATCGGCCTCGATCCGGATCAGACCGTGCGCGAGTTTCTGTCGCTCTACCCTGACACGATCGAGGAACCGGAGACGGCGCTCGCCGCCACCGCCGACGAACGGGACCATCGGCGTCCGCCCATGCGGCTGCAGTACCTGATTGCCTCCGCGATTGGCGCGCTCCCGCACGCGCTCGCCCAGATGGGCCGGAAATCGACACCGGAACTGCCCGACCCGCCCATCGAACGGCTGCCGACACCTGCGCCGCCGTCGCTCGCCAGCTTTGAACCCGAACTCGACCTCATCGAGCCATCGCACGACGAGCGACGTCGCCCGTTCGATGAAGAGTTCGTGTTGACGGCGCCGCCGGCCTTCGTCGACGCTGCGCCGCCACTGCATATCGACCTGCCCGCCATGGCGCAGCTGTGCACGCGCATCGTCGAGGCGAGCAGCGTGGCCGATCTCGAGCGGCTTCTCGAGGACGCGTCGCACATCCTCCACGCGGTGGGCCTCATCGTCTGGTTGTGGGACTCGAAACGAAGCGTGCTGTGGGCATCGCTGAGCCATGGCTATCCAGCGCAGACGCTGGCCCGACTCCCCTCGCTGGCGCGCGATGCGAACAATCCCATTGGCGCCGCGTTCCGGACAGCCAGCTG
>CADEEX010000448.1 GCA_902826465.1 uncultured Acidobacteriota bacterium | reverse complement strand
CCCAGGCCTGTGACGGCAGCCCCATCATCACGTAGACACACGCCAAGGCCCCGACGATCGACACCACCGGCAACGCGCGCACACGGAAGGGGCGGATACGATCCGGGTCGGTCTTGCGCAGCACCAGCACGCCGACGCAGACAATCGCAAACGCCGACAGTGTGCCGATGTTGGTGAGATCGTAGATCTCGTTCTCGTCGAGGAACAGCGAGCCCACCGCCACCGCCACGCCCGTCACCATCGTCGTCACGTGCGGGGTCCGGTACTTCGGGTGGATCTTCGACGCCCACGCGGGAAGCAGGCCGTCGCGAGCCATGGAGAAGAAGATTCGCGGCTGCCCGTACTGAAACACGAGCAGCACCGCGGTGAGCGAAACCACGGCGCCGAGCGATACGAACCAGCCGGCGGTTGTGAGGCCGGCGAGCTGCAGCGCTCTGGCCAGCGGGTCGGCCGCACGCAGCTGCTGGTACGGCACGATGCCGGTGGCCACAAGTCCAACCACCACGTAGATCAACGTGCAGATCGCCAGACCGCCAAGGATCCCGATCGGCATGTTCCGCTGTGGGTTCTTCGTCTCTTCTGCGGCCGTCGAGACCGCGTCGAAGCCGATGTAGGCAAAGAACACGATCGCCGCGCCCTGATGAATGCCCGCCCATCCGTTGGGCGCGAACGGCACGAAATTGGCCGTGTCGATGTGCGTGACACCCGCGACCACGAAGACGGTCAGCACCAGCAGCTTGACCATCACCATCACGTTGTTGGCGCGCACGCTTTCTTTGACGCCCACGTAGAGCAGCCACGTAATCAGCATCACGATCACGAAGGCTGGCAGGTTCAGCAGGATCGGCACGCCAGCCAGGCGTGGCGCGGTGTCGAGCAGGGCGTGGACTGACGCGTCAGAACTGAGCAGCGCGGTCCGGTAGCCATGCGTCAGATAGCCCGGCAAGTGCACGCCAAACCCGGTGAGCAGCGAATTGAAGTAGCCGCTCCACGCGATCGCCACCGCGATGTTCCCGACGGCGTATTCGAGAATGAGATCCCAGCCAATGATCCAGGCGACGAGTTCGCCCAGTGTGGAATACGAATAGGCGTAGGCGCTTCCGGCCTGAGGAATCATCGCGGCAAGTTCGGCGTAGCACAACGCCGCGAGTCCGCACACGGCGCCGAGCAGCACGAACGACAGCACCAGCGCTGGACCGGCGCCGTAGCGCACGATCTCCCCTGTGGGCAGTGTTTCGCCTGCCGCGGCCGTCCCGATCGACGAAAAGATGCCGGCGCCTATGACCGCGCCGATCGCGAGCATGATCAAATCACCGGCGCCGATGACCCGCTTCAGTCCCGACGCGCCCTCGGTCTCCGCGAGCATGGCCGCAATGGGCTTCCGTTGAAACAGCTGGGACATATGCCGCGGAATTGTACTGTGGGAGCCGCTCAGATCACGCGCGCGAGCCGATACGCGGTGTCGCTCGAACACACGCACAGTCCACCGGCGCGGTCGAAGGTGACGCCAATCAGGTCGGCCGCCGCCAGCACGAGTTGCGGCACGTCGGAGCCGGGCTCGAGACGAAACAGCCCACTCGCGCCGGCAAGGGCCTCGACGACATGCAGCGATCCGTCGAGCGCGACGGCGATCCCTTGGGGTCGGCCGAAGTACCGGCTGATCACGTCGACCTGTCCGTCGAACCCGATCCGGTACACGGCATCAGTGGGCGCCAGCGTCGGTCCGGTCACGAACAGGCCGTCGGCACCGATGGCCAGGTGAAAGGCGGCCACGCTGGCCGGCAACGTCGCAAAGCGGCTCGAGCGACCCTCGCGGTCGACCGCGAAGATTGTGCCGGTCCGGTCGCCCACGAACAGCGTGCCGTCAGCGCCAAAGGCCAGGCCGCAGGCGACACCCAACCCCGTAGCAAACGACTCGACGCGGCCGTCTGGCGACACGCGGTAGACGGTGCCCTCAAAGCGGCTCGACACGAACAACTGCCCGTCATCGTCGATCGCCATCGACGTCGGATTGACGACGCCAGATGAATACGCCTCGCGGGTACCGTTGACGCCGACCTTGAAGATCGAGACCGGGGCCTGCTGCCCTCGCGTGCCGCTGTAGGTGACGAACAAGTGGCCGTTGCGATCGAACACGGGACTGTCCACCTGATGGAGTCCCGTCGCCACTGCTGCACCGACTTCGAGACGCGCGTCGCCCTCGGCGTCGACGACGCGCACAGCCGCGGACCCGGAGCTGACACCCGCTGGCACCAGCACGTCGATGCGCGACGGCGACGCGAAGACCACGCGAGCGTCGCGATCGCCGACGACGACACGGGGCAATGTCGGTCGATCGATCGCGAAGCCGGCGCCGTGAAGGCTGACGCGCCCGCCCACAATCGCGGACGCGGGGTGGACTGATGAGAGTGTGGCGTGAGACATCGAGGAGGGGACACCTGCGGGCTCGCGAACGGGAACGGCGGCCGGCTAGCTGCCGTCGAGCTCCGCGTTCCAGTAAAGATAGTCGCGCCAGCTGTCCGGCGCCTTCCGAAGTCGAACTTCAATCTTGATCGCGGTCGCCGGAGCCGATGCTGGCCGGCGCGGCGCCCTCAGCAGATGCATGCCGGCCTCGCTCGGCGTCCGGCCCCCCTTGCACCGATTGCAGGCGACGCAACAGGTGACGATGTTCTCCCAGTCCTTTCGGCCGCCCTGGGCGACCGGCACCACATGATCGAAGGTCAGTTCGGCGGTCGGAAATATGGTGGCGCAGTACTGACAGCGATGGTCGTCGCGCGCATAGATATTCGCACGCGAGAACGGCACGTAGTCGAACCGGCGCTTGATCTTGATGTAGCGCAGCAGACGAATGATCGACGGGAGTTTGAAGCTGACAGAGACCGCGCGAATTTCGCGGTCGTACACAGAGATGACTTCGACCTTGCCCTGGCACCAGAGCGTCACCGCTTTCTGCCAGTGCACGACCTTCAGTGGTTCGTACGACGCATTCAGGAGAAGCGTCTGTTCCATTGGCGGTCTGAAAATCCCTCCGCTGAGTCTGAGTTCGTTCGAAGTGTGACCGAGCACTGTCGAGGTGTCAAGCGCAACAGGGCCGTAACTGTTGTGCAACCTGATGTTTAGCGGGATCTGTACACCAGGAGGCAGGAGGCCGATAATCAGCAGAGTGCCTGTCGTCCGCCAATCGCATCGACCCCTGCTGCCGCTGACGTTCTGCGCGGTGTTCGCCGTGGGGTGCGGGGCCCGCAGCGCCCGTGTCGCGCCGCCTCGCCCGTTTCCCCAACCCGTGGCAGCGGACGCTGTCCGCCCGGAGGCACGCCCCGATGAGCTGCCCGATCGCTCTGCACCGCCTGACGCCGGCGCACCGATGCCGGCGCTGCCGACACTGCTCGTCGACACGGCGCTGAGCCTACGCGGTACGCCCTATCGGAACGGCGGATCCGACACCAGCGGCTTCGACTGCAGCGGCTTCACACAGTTCGTCTTCGCGCGCTACGGCGTGCTGTTACCGCGCGAGGTCCGCGATCAGTACAGGACAGGCACGGACGTCGCACGGCGCGATCTGCGCGCGGGCGACCTGTTGTTCTTCTCGACGACGACGGCAGGGGCGTCGCACGTCGCTATTGCCATCAACGACACCGCGTTCGTGCATGCGCCGAGTTCGAACGGTGTGGTGCGGGTCGAGCAACTGGCGGGACGTTACTGGGCACCGCGGCTGGTTGGCATCCGTCGC
>CADEEX010000447.1 GCA_902826465.1 uncultured Acidobacteriota bacterium | reverse complement strand
CGTCGGTCGAGGGCTGGGCGACCGCGTGGGCAGGCGACACGGTCGCTTCGACGAAGTCGTCGACGTCGAGCGTGTCAGTCGAGGTCGTTGGCGACTGGCAACCGCCGATCAGCAGGAGAAACGGTAGGACGGCGGCAGGAAACAGGGACGATCTCGAACGCATGGGACTCCTTGTGTCTGTGGGTTAGAACGTGGTGCCGATGGCAAATCGGAAGCCGGTTGGTTTCTGCCATGAGTCGCGATAAGCGTTCCACGACCAGATCAGGCGGAATGGCACGTTGAGGACCGGCATGAAGAATCGGGCCTCGACGCCACTCGACGTGCGCATCGCCAACAGGGTGACCCGTTCGGTTTCCGCGAACGCCTGACCGGCGTCGTGAAACAGGACCAGCCGCAGCGGCTTGATGATGTCGACATAAAATTCGGCGTTGAAGAGCGCAAACTTGTTGCCGCCGATGGCGACACCGTTGCTGTTCACCGGACCCACTGTGCGGATGTTGACGCCGCGAATCTGGGTTTCGCCGCCGAGGAAGTAGCGCAGGTAGTACGGCAGTTCGGTCGTCGCGCCATAGGTGCGCAGCCAGCCGGCGTTCCCGCGCAGGCCGAAGCCGGTGCGACGGCTGGTCGGCAGGTAATAGACGTACTCGAGATCCGGCTTTATATAGTCGAAGCTTCCCCGTAGCGCTCGTCCGGCAATGGCAACGCCGGCCGTAAAGCGCTGGCCGCGGTGCGGGAAGATCGGATGGTCGACGGTGTTACGGATGAAGGTTGGCGTCAGACGACTGTCGATGGTCTTTCCGGCGGCGGCGTACGGATTCAGCGTTGGCGCACCGGCGCTCTGCGTGAGCGAGATCCCGCTCTTGAATTCGTCGCTGATGGCCACGTTGGTCACTTCCCACGTGTGATTCACAAAGACACGGGTGAAGTTACGCAGCAGCCAGCCGAGCGACGCGGTTGACCCTTCGCGCACCTCGCTGTAACCGATCGTCGAGCCGGACGTGTAGTAGTTGATCTTTCGAGAATAGAGGTCGATCGATCCGCTGATCGGACGGTTGAAGAGGTACGGTTCGCCAAACGATAGCTGATAGGTGGAGGCCCGCGATCCGCGCTGCGCCGACAGCGTGAAGCTCTCGCCGCGCCCGAGCAAGTTCGCCGTCGTGTACGACAGGTTGCCGAACAGCCCTTCATAGGCCGACATCCCCGCGCCGAACGTCACCTGATTGCGGTTCTGCTCCTCGACTCGCAGGGTCACGTCGACGCGGTCGGCAAGATCTTTCGACTTCTCCACCGCCACGTTCTTCTGCTCCTCGAGAGGTTTGAAGTAGCCGAGCTGATTCAAGCGCCGCACCCCGGTCTTGAGCGACTCCATGTTGAACACGCCCCCTTCAAGCAGTCCCAGCTCCCGCCTGACGACGCTGTCCTGCGTGGTGCTGTTGCCGACAAGGTTGATGCGGTTGACGAAGAACTGGCGTCCTTCCTCGAGGCGGACGACCACATCAACGGTGTCGTCGGCGCCGGCTCGTGGCGTCAGGTCTGGATAGCCGGTAAATTCGAAATAACCGGCGGCGCCATAAAGTTGCCGCGCCTGTTCCAGCCCTTTTCTGACCTGCTCCTCGCTGTAGTAGTCGCTCGTCTTGAGGCCAAACACTGACTCGAGGCCGGCGGTTGTGAGCACGGTATTGCCTTCGAAGGCGAAGGTGCCGACTTTGAAGCGCTTCCCTTCGACGACGGGCACCGACAATCCGATCCACCGGGTCTTGCCGTCGTCGGCGTCTTCCAATGCCGTCACGACCGGTGCGCCGACGTCAGCGGTGACGAAGCCGCGGTCGCGGTAATAGCGCACGATGCGATCGGCATCGTCAGGAAACTTCGACTCCTGATAGATGCGGGGGCCGGCCAGGAACGACGGCAGCCACCAGGGACGCGTCTTGTTCCCCTCCATCTGGCGTTTCAGCACGCCATCGTCGACAGCGGTGTTGCCGGTGATCGTCACTTCGCGCAACCGTAGCTTCGGACCCTCGTCGAGCTGGAACGTCAGCCGCACCAGCTTCGGCGAGCCAGGCAGCGCCTCAATCTGATGTGTCACCGTGGCGAACTGAAAGCCCTTGTCCTTCAGCAGATCGCGCACGATGCGCTCAACTTTGCGGACAAAGACCAGATCGATAAACGTGTCGAGCTTGATCTGTGCAGATGCGTCTTTCAGCGCCGTCTCGATCGCGTCGCGCGCCACGGCTTTCGAGCCGGCGAAGTCGACCAGTTTCACGCGCTGGCGTTCTTCGAGGTTGTAGACGATGTGCTTGCCGATGACGCCGTTCTCGTACGGTTCGTCGGTCTCCTCGATCGAGATGTCGTCGAGGAACCCGGTCTGCCAGAGGCGATCGAAGTCGTCGAGCACGCTCTGACGGTCGTACGGCGACCACACACCGGCGGACGGCCGGCTCGGGGCCGTGCGGATGTAATAGAGGTAGGTCTGCGGATCGACGAGCGACGCCTCGCCCTGCGTCGGGAAGCGGATCTCGATGACGCGGACCAGCGGCGGCGAATCAGGGGGCGGTAGTGGCGGCGGCGTCGGCGCCTGAGAGCCGATCGTTGCTGCCGCGAGGGCCAATGCCATCAGCATCGACCGTTTGGACGTCGCGGATGTTGCGCGTCAGTGGTTCGTCAATGACAAGTGTGTGACATCAACGAAGCGATAACCCACACCGCGCACGGTCTGTACATAGTCGCGTCCGTGCGGCTCCCGGCCAAGCCGATGGCGCAGCCGCTTGATCAGGGCATCGACGCTTCGCAGCGTCACGTGTGTCCCTGCGCCCCACACGGCGTCGAGTAACGCCTGGCGGCTGAAGACGCGCCCCGAATGCGTGGCCAGGAAGTGCAGCAGCTGAAACTCCTGTTCCGTGAGAGGGATGGTGGTGCCGCGCAGCTGCACATGACGACGGGCAAGGTCGATCTCGAGGCCACCGGCCCAGAGTGGACGGCCGTCGAGCGAGGGGGCCGAGTGAATGGCGTCTGGGGCCGTGGAGATTATCGAACGGCGCATCAGGGCGCGCACTCTCGCTATCAGTTCGCGCATGCCAACCGGCTTGACGATGAAGGCATCGACACCGTCGTGGAGCAGGTCGAGCGCCGCTGTCCGATCGCCCTCGCTGACGAGCAGCAGTGTGAGTCCTCGACGTGCCCGCTCGTGTTGCAGCACGAGGCGACACGTGGGCGGCAGACCGTCGAGTGCCGTGTGCCGATCGACGATGACCAGAGGGAACGACTCGGCGACCCGCTCGGCGGCGCTCGCTTCGTCGCAGAACACCGCGTCGAAGCCTTCGAGCGTCAAACACAGGCGGAGCAGATTGAGCATGGCCGGACCGGCGTCGACCACGAGCACACGTGATGGCATCAACGACTGGCGCTTGCGCCGAGCAACATGTCTGCCACGCGCGCGATGGCTCAGGTCCGTCACTTGCGGGCGATCAGCCCGTTGTCGTGTCCTCTCAGCGCTGCGTATTGTCGCCATGGATGGACGGTCGTGCGCTGTCACGAATCTGTCACGGTTTGTCGCAGTGTGTCGATTTCAAGGCAGGTCGACGAACTTGTAACCGACGCCCCACGAGGTCAGCAGCAGCCGCGGCGCGTCGGCGTCGCGCTCGATCTTGCGACGGATGCGGCTGATGACGACATCCACCGTTCGAGCGCTGACGTCCGGTCTGTCTGGCCAGACGCTTGCCAGCAGAGCGGCCCT
>CADEEX010000446.1 GCA_902826465.1 uncultured Acidobacteriota bacterium | reverse complement strand
GACCGGGCACGAACCGCTGCACGCGCTTGCCGTGGTGCTGCTCGCCCGTGTAAAGGTTGCCGCGCGAATCGACGGCGATGCTGCCAACCGCCAGGAACCGACCGGGCTGGCGACCGCCCATACCAATCGTGCTCACCTGCGCCATCGTCGCCTTGTCGAGCACGATGACCTGCTTGTCGTGACCGTCGGCCACGAAGATGTAGCGCTGCTGCGCGTCGTTCGAGAACGCAATGTCCCACACAGCGCCCTGCGACGACATGACACCGAACTGACCGGTGACGACGACGCCCTTGGTGTTCTTCGAGACGATGCCTTCCTTGACGAACTTGCCGTCCTTCTGGAACACCTGGATGCGGTTGCTGGCGCGATCGCAGACATAGACCATGTTGTCTTTGCCGATCTCGACGCAGCTGACTTCGCGGAACTGACGCGCCGGCGGTGCTGCCGGATCGTAGGCCGCAGGAGCCGCACCCGGCTTCTCACCGTAGGCGCCCCAGTGACGCTTGTACGCGCCAGTCTCTGAGTCGAACACGGCGATGCGACGGTTGCCGGTATCGGCGATGTAGACCTCGTTGGCCGCGCTATCGACGGCCACCGCACTGGGGCGGTTCAGGCTTGTCTGGCTTTCCGGGCCCTCCAGCTTGCCGGGAGCGCCGATGGTCAGGAGCACCTGACCGGTTTTCGACAGCTTGAGCACGTGCGCATCCACTGCTGGCGGTGCGCCCGCGGGGGCCCCTCCACGTCCGGGACCACCACGGCCACCCGCGGCGGGCGGAGCCGGCTCAAGTCCCGCTGCAGTCAACCAGATGTTTCCCTTGGCATCAACAGCAAGGCCGCCGGGCGACTGCGGAAAGTTCGCCGGCGTCTGGTTCCACGGCGCGATGCTCGAGACGAGCTTGCCGGCCTGATCGAACTCGAGGATGAACGGCGCCGCGACACAGCAGACGCTGGAGGTCGGCGGGTTCTGCATCATCCCCTTCTCGTTCCCCTCGAGAGAGGCGGCCCCACGATGAGCGACCCAGACGTGATCCTGGGCGTCAACCGTGACCCCCGTAATCGATCCGAACACCCAATGGTTTGGCAGTGGCTGGGGCCAGAGCGGCGTGTTGCGATAGGCCGGGCCCGCGCCCTGCGCGATCGCGGTCTGGCCAGTGGCTGCCACCAGGAGTGCTCCTGTGACGGCCGCAGTGCCGAGCGCACTGCTGAAACGAAGAATCCCGTTCATACCCCTCCTCCTGGAGCCGTGTGACCGGCCCGGGGTCGTCTGGTTGTGAAAAAGCCTGCGAAGTATACGTCTACCGCGCCACTTTGACGCAGGCAAAATCCGGATAGGCGAACCCGGCACGCCGAGGCTGAACGGCCGTCGATTGAAAAGAAAAAGGGCTGGATGGTTTCCCACCCAGCCCCCTCGGTTCAGCCGGAACCGAACCCTTGAACCTTTGAACCCTGAACCTTTGAACCTCTGAACCCTACCGGCCCGTCGGCCAGACGATGCCCTGGTCCATCTTCGTGACCGGGCGCAGTCCCTTGTAGAGGAACTTCTGGACGCGCTTGCCCTCGTAGGTTTCGGTCGTGTAGATGTTGCCCTGCGAGTCGGTCGCGATGCTGTGCACGGCGTAGAAACCGCCGGGCTGGCGGCTGCCATCGCCGAAGCTCGTCAGAATCGTGAGCGACTGGCGGTCCATCACGTAGACCTTTTCGTTCGAGCCGTCCGCGAGGTACAGGTAGCGCTGCTGGGGGTCCTTCGAGAAGGCGATGTCCCACACCGCACCGTCGCCGAGGGTGTTCGGCTTGATGCGCTGTTCCTTCACGAACTTGCCGTCCTTCTGGAACACCTGAATACGGTCGTTGACGCGGTCGCACACGTAGACCAGGCCGTCGTTGGTCGGCTCGGCGCAGTGCACCGGGTTGCGGAACTGCTGGATGAGCGGGGCGGTCGGGTTGTAGCGGCCCATGTTGGTGTCGTCGGGCTTATTGCCGTAGGCACCCCAGTAGCGCTTGATCTGGCCGCTGTCCATGTCCATGACCGCGACGCGCTTGTTGCCGTAACCGTCGGCGACGTACGCCTCGTTGGCGCGCTCGTCGAGGGTGATCTTGGCCACCTGCTTGAAGGCCCACAGATCGTTGCTGCCGCCGTTCGGATAGGCGAAGCCGAACTGCTTGACGAACTTGCCGTCAGCCGTGAACTTCAGGATGTGACCGTCGCTGGCACCGTTGCCACCGATGAAGACGTTGCCCTTCGAGTCGGCCGTGATGCCATGGTTCGACTGCGGCCACTCGTAGCCCTGGCCGGGGCCGCCCCACGCCGTGACGAGATCGCCGCTCTTGCCGTCGAACACGACGACCGGTGGTGCGGCAAAGCAGCACTCCGACATCGGCGGCGTCTGCTGCGCGTAGATTTCCTTGCGGTCGAGGGTCGCGGCGCCACGATGAATGATGTAGACGCGGTCTTTGTTATCGACGCCAAGACCAATGACGTTGCCGTACAGCCAGTGCTTGCCCGTCGGCTTGGGCCACATCGGATCGACTTCAAAGTACGGCGCCTGCACGGCGGCGTTCGCCTGTGCCGCGGCAACCTGTTCGAGATGGCTCTGCGCGACGCCGAGCGCGACCAGCGCCGTCACAAAGGCCGCACCCACAGCCACATTTCGCTTCGTGCGTGTCATCCACTGCCTCCACATGCTTCACGTGCGGTTCTTCGCAGCCTCGCGGGTTCCAACGTACCGTTGGTGCGCGGGAATCGCGGCAGTCGCCGCGAAACGGCCCGTGCGACAATTTGTCGCACTGTCGAGAAGCGGCATATTGTCGCAGTGAGTCGGGGATAATACAAGTGCGAATGGCGGCAATACGCGGCGGGCGCGTGGCTCTTTTTCTTCTAGCGGCGACGGCGCTCATCATCGGCGCCCTGGGACGCCTGTCGGCACATGAAGTGCCAAACGATGTCCTGATCCAGTCCTTCATCAAGCCCGAGGGACAACGCCTGCGGCTGCTGGTCCGCGTCCCGCTGGTCGCCCTGCGCGATATGACCTGGCCGTTCAAGGCCCCCGACATTCTCGACCTCGAACGCGCCGACTCTGAGCTGCGCGATGCGGCCACCCTCTGGATCGGCGACGAAGCGACCCTCTTCGAAGGCGATCGGGCACTCTCGTCACGAGAACTGGTCGCCGTCCGCGCCACGCTGCCCACGGATCGCTCGTTTGAAAGCTACGACCAGGCGCTCGCCCTGCTCCGCGGGCCGCGCCCGGCGGACACCGAAGAGATTTCGGTCAAGGAAGGATTCCTCGACGTCCTGTTCGAATACCCCCTTGAATCGACCGCCTCACGCATCTCGATCCAGCCGCGCTGGGGCCGACTCGGGGTCTATTCCCTTACCACCATTCAAATGGTGCTGGCCGATGGCGCCATCCGGAAGTTCCAACTGCATGGCGACCCTGGGCTGGTGCACCTCGATCCGACCACCCTCCAGGCGGCCAGGCGCTTCGTGGTCGCTGGCTTCTGGCACATCCTCGACGGCACAGACCACCTGCTGTTTCTGCTGGCGCTCGTCATCCCGTTCCGGCGCCTGCGCGATCTGACGGTGGTCATCACGGCGTTCACCGTCGCGCACTCGGTCACACTTCTGACCTCGGCCTTCGGGATGGCCCCACAGGCGCTGTGGTTCCCCCCCTTCGTGGACACGGCCATCGCGGTCACCATTGTCTATGTGGCCCTCGAGAACATTGCCGGTGCCACCGTCAAGCGCCGCTGGCTCGCC
>CADEEX010000445.1:1479-3755 GCA_902826465.1 uncultured Acidobacteriota bacterium | reverse complement strand
CACAAGCGCTGGCAGAACGCCGACCGCAGCGTCGTCGCTACTGGCACATCGCTTGCCCCAGGTTAAGCAGTCGGCTCATCGACGGGAGGGCAGCGATGGCGCAGGAACACAAGGCGACGGACGAGACGGGCTCATCGTCGGTTGAACGGGGCGGCGGTGATGCGGAAGCGATCCGCCGGGAAACTGAGTTGCGAGCGTATTACCGGCATTGCGAGCGCGGACGTGCGCCCGGCTGCGAATTGGATGACTGGTTGGCGGCAGAACAGGAAGTCCTGGCGCTGCACACCGCCCCGCCCCCTTCGGCAACTGCGGCCTCGGCTGATGATCGGCAGCACCGGAGGCAGGACCGAAGGCAGGGCGTGGCACGGCGATAAAGCCGTGTTCCGGCACCCATGACCCTTTTTCGATCCGTGTGCAATCATGCCATCCTCAAGCGTGCCGAGCGGTACGATCACGACGTCTTCGCTGACCGGGGAGGGGCAGCCCGGCGCGCGCCCTGCCCGGCGCGACGTGATTCGGTGGCTCGGGCTCCTCCTCACCATCGGCGTGATTTCCAGCCTGCACTACGTCACCGATCCGGCGCGTACGGTCCTACACGAGGTCTATAACTACCTGTGCTACATCCCGATCATCGCCGGCGCCTACTGGTATGGCGTCTCGGGCGGCGTCGTGGCCGCCGCGCTGACGTCGGCGGCCTTCATCCCTCACATTCGTGCCGCGTGGGCCATCAGCGCAGCGTACACGGCGAGTCAGTATACGCAGGTCGTGGCGTTCCACCTGATCGGACTGACGGTCGGCCTGCTGTCTGGGGCTCAGCGACAGTTGACGGCGCGCTACCGCGATGCCGCCACAGCCCTTGAACAAGCCAACCGCGAGTTGCGCGACTCACAAGAACATCTGCGGCGCGCCGATCGCTTGTCGGCGCTCGGCGAAATCGCCGCGGGACTTGCCCACGAGATCCAGAACCCTCTCGCGGGCGTCAAAGGCGCGCTGGAGATTATTGCCTCTCGCGTGACGATAGGCACGCCGGAAGCCGAGTTCGCCGAGATCGGAGGCAAGGAGCTGGGGCGATTGGAGGGGCTGGTAAGTGAGTTCCTGACGTATGCCCGCCCTCGCGACCCGGCGATGCGCCCCAGCGACGTCCATGAAGTCGTCGAACGTGTGGGGGCATTGCTCCGTCCGGAAGCCGAGCGAAAAAGGGTGACGCTAGTCTTTGAGCGGCCAGTCACGTTGCCGCCGCTGTCTCTCGATCCAGAACAGATCACCCAGGTGGTCTTCAACGTCGTGCTCAATGCCGTTCAGGCTACGATGACCACAGGCCACGTTCGCATTCGGGAGTCAGTGGAGCCCGGCTGGGCCCTCATCGACGTGATCGACGAGGGGCCAGGTATCCATCCCGACCACATGTCGCGACTCTTCGATCCCTTCTTCACGACGAAGCCGCGGGGCACTGGGCTGGGGCTGGCAATCTCTCAGCGGATTATGACGGCGCATGGTGGGACGATCGAGGCGTTGGCTGGATCTCCGTCGGGAAGCATCTTTCGCATTCGGCTGCCCCTCCAATGATGTCGCGCAGGAGCGTCACGGTTGATGGCCAACAGTAAGAGCATGAGTGAGTCGAAGACCGTCCTCCTGATTGACGACGACGAGAGCCTGCGGCGGGTCGTCGAGTACAACCTCCGCGAGGATGGATATCGGGTTGTCACGGCCGCCGATGGTACAAGCGGCCTGCAGGCGTTTCAGGCCGAACCCGTCGATTTGGTGCTGACCGACGTCCGGATGCCAGAGATGGACGGACTTGACCTGCTCACGCGCATCAAGGCCATGCAGCCCGATCTTCCCGTCGTCGTGCTCACCGCCCACGGCACCATTAACCCCGCCGTCGAGGCCATGAAACTGGGCGCGTCCGACTACCTGACCAAGCCGTTCAACCGGGAGCAGTTGAAGGCCGCCGTGCGAAAGGCGCTCGAAGTCGCTGCCCTGACCACTGAGAACCGGTATTTGCGTCAAGTGGTGGCGGAGCGTTTTTCGTTTGCGAACATGATCGCCGGTTCGCGGGCGATGCGAGCGGTGACGGACACGGCTGGACGTGTCGCACCGAGCGACACGACGGTGCTCCTCGAGGGGGAAAGCGGGACTGGCAAGGAGCTTCTGGCCAAGGCCATTCATTTCCACAGCGCTCGCGCCCGAGGGCCGTTCGTCACGATTAACTGTGGCGCGATCCCGGAACAGCTCCTCGAGTCCGAGCTGTTCGGGCATCGCCGTGGATCGTTTAC
>CADEEX010000445.1:0-1469 GCA_902826465.1 uncultured Acidobacteriota bacterium | reverse complement strand
CAAGCGGGGGAAGTTCGAGGCGGCTGACCGGGGGACGATCTTTCTGGATGAAATCGGCGAGCTGCCGACACTGCTCCAGGTAAAGATCCTGCGCGTGTTGCAGGAGCGTGAGGTCGACAAGGTCGGTGAGACCCGTTCGATCAAGGTCGACGTGCGTGTCATTGCGGCGACGAATCGGGACCTCGAAAAGATGATTGCCGATGGGAGCTTCCGGGACGATCTGTATTACCGGCTGGCGGTCGTCTCGATCAGGGTACCGCCACTACGCGAGCGCGCGGACGACATCCCGCTGCTCGTCGACCATTTCTTGAGCAAGCACGCCGAGCGACTCGGGCGGCAACGGCCAACCGTGGAGAAGGCCGTGTACTCCGCCTTTAATCTGTACGGTTGGGCAGGAAACATTCGCGAGCTCGAGAACGTGATCGAGCGCGCCCTGGTCCTCGACAAAGATGGCGCGCTAGGCGTGGACGACCTTCCGGAGCGCCTCCGGACTCGCGAGCATCGGGTCGCCAATCTGCGAATGGAGCTACCGGACGAAGGCATCTCACTGGAGGACGTGGAGCGGGAACTCATTCTGGCAGCGCTGCACAAGCATAATTGGAATCAGACACGCGCCGCGGCTTTCCTCAACGTCACGCGAAGCACGCTCTTGTACCGCATGCAGAAGTTTGGGCTCGAACGCGAGACCAAAGCAGTCGAGCCGGATGCCCAAGAGTGACCTCATTCGATTGGTACGCGAACGCGCCGCGAGGCCGATCTTCCATGTGACGTTCGGGAATCGAACCAACAATGACGGCATGGTTCGGCCAGTGGTAGGCTGGCTCTCGGGTCTGGCGCAACCTTGAACGAGGGCAGCCCGGTCGCGCTCACCCTTCCCCATGTCTGAGACATTTCTCGAGGAGATGAAGCGGTACATCGGGTTCACCGCCGATGATGCGGCAACGCTCGCGTCCCTGGCCCCCTTGGTCGAGCCCCATCTCCCCGCCATGGCCGTGCGTTTCTACGAACAAATCCCACGTCATTCAGAGGCGGCCGCGGTCTTTACGGGCGGTGAGGCACAGATTGCCAGGCTGAAGCTCACGCTCCAACGCTGGGCCCGCGGCCTCTTCGCCGGAGTGTATGACGACGCGTATGCGCAAGAGCGCTTTCGGATAGGGTACCGGCACGTCCAGATCGCGCTTCCACAGCGGTATGTGATCTCGGCGATGCACGTTGTTGCGCTGTTCCTTCGCGAGCTCTTCGACCGCGAGATCGACGACCCAGACCAACGCCGTCGTGCTCGCGGCAGCCTCGATCGAATCATCATTCTCGATCTCGGGTTAATCTGCGAAACGTACTTCGAAGGCAGCATCCGGGAACTGCGACAGCTGAACGAGCGGCTGACATTTACGAATCGCTTTCTCGAGGAGGCCAACCGCGTCAAAGCCGATTTTCTGGCGACCACCTCGCACGAGCTCCGAACGCCGCTC
>CADEEX010000444.1 GCA_902826465.1 uncultured Acidobacteriota bacterium | reverse complement strand
GCCAGGTTGGCGATGCGCGTGCGCGCCCAAAGATAGCGAAGCGCGCCGTGGCGCGCATCGGCGCTCGCGGCGGTGACGGGAATCGACGTGTGGTACGGCCCGCTGCCGGTGTGGCCCGAGATGCCGATCGTTCCCTGGGCGTCGCCGCGCCACTTGCCGAAGACGACCACCGGGCGGCTGGCGAACAGATCAGGAATCTTCCGCGGCTCAACATCGTAGGCATCGAATCCTGAAAACGACACGTCGATGCCGGTGAGCACCGGCGAGTCGATATAGCGGCGCAACTTCTGAGCCGCCTCCGGCGCCTCTTCCTCTGACGTGACGATGAACGCTTCGCCGAGTCCGGCCCGCGCGATGCCTTCGATGAGCAATCGGTTCACGCTGCTGCCGATGCCGAACGCGAAGAAGTTGGTGTGGTCGAGCTGATCGCGCACGTAGTCGAAGACGTCGGCTTCTGCTGTGATGTAGCCGTCGGTGAGCAGCACGACGCTTCGGGACACCGCCGGCGGGCGGGGAAGCGAGACGGCTTGCTCGAGCGCGGCGCGAAGCTCGGTACCGCCGCCGCCGTTCTTTCGGCCGATGAAGGCCAGTGCGCGCGCCAGGTTCTGAGGCGTCGCGGGCACAGACGTCCGCGAGAAGGTCTCGCCGCCATCAGCGAACACCACGACGTTGAAGCGATCGTCCGGGCGCAGCACACTGGCGAGGTCGCGCATCAGCGCCTTGCCGGTATCGAGCGGAAAACCGGCCATCGATCCAGAGACGTCGAGCACGAAGACATACTCGCGCGCCGGCAGGTCGGCGGGTGCCACGGCCTTCGGTGGTTCGGCCATCAGCAGGAAGAAGTTCTCGGTGTCGCCGCGGTAGAGCATCAGCCCAGTGCTGATCGTCTCGCCGGCGAGCCGATAGCGGAGAATGAAGTCGCGATTGCCCGACAGGCGCTCCGAGTCGTCCAGCGTCATTTCCGCGCGCGCTGTGCCTCGGGTCTCAAACCGCACTCGATGCGACGGCGACTGCAGCTCGAAGATCGGCACTCCGGTGGAGACGACACCTGTAAGGTGGAACTCACTCCGTGGTGCCTCACCCTCGTGCGTGTACGGCGTCTTGACGAACCCGTCGTGCGCCGGAGCCTGGCGCTCCGGTGTCGCCGAGTAGCATGGCCCGACGACCGTGGGATACACGAATTCGTGGATCCCATCGGTCGGCACGAGCAGCTCGGTGTACTTCAGCTCGACGTCGATGGTGTCGCCAGGCAGGACGTTGGCGACGTTCATCGTGAACACATTCGGGCGGCTCTGCTCGAGCAGCGAGGCGCCCTTGCCTTCCTTCTTTGCCGCCTCGAACTCGGCCTTCGCCTTCTCACGCTCTCTGATCCTGGCGACCGTGCGCACATCGCCCACCGTCATCGTCAGGCCGTAGACGGCCGCGCGAGTGGATGCGGGGAACACGTAGCGAGCGTGAATGGGGCGTGAGCCGCGGTTCTCGTAAACCTGCGTCACCGTCACATCGGCGATCACACCGGTGATGGAAACGTCTACCCGCGTGTCTTTCAGCGGCAGATGATCGACAGCGGGATCTCCGCCTTCAACAAAGAAGTACGGAGAGAGGGTCTTGTCAACATGCGACCCGTCGGGGGACGCCTGAGCAAAGGGCGGCCCCGCCTGCCCGAAGGCAGACGGGGCGAACGCGGTGCTGACGGCGAGTGTGGCGATGGCCAACCAGCGGCGTGTGGGTCTCATGGCCGTGGCCTACTTGATGACCGACACGCGCGCGAGGTTCTGCTTGGCCTTCTCGTAGAACGGGTCGGCGGAAACCGCGCCGTCATAGGCCTCGGCAGCCGCCTTGAACTGGCCCGCATGCTCGAGCGCCATGCCGAGGTTGTTGTGGAAGGCGGCCACGTCGCTCTTCAGCTCAATCGCTTTCGTCAGCACCAGCACCGCGTCGGCGGCCTGCTTCTTGTCGAGCAACACCAGTCCGAGGTTGTTCAGCGACCACGCGTCCTTGTCGTTCAGGTCGATGGCGGCGCGATAGGCGCTTTCGGCCTCGTCGAGCATCTGCTGGTTGTGGAACGCGCGGCCGAGCAGCCGCTGCACGTCGCTCGAGTTCGGGTCGAGGTCGCCAGCCTTCGTCAGCATGTCGACCGCCGCGTCGAACTTCTTCTGCTCGATCAGCACGCGACTGAGGTTCACCAGGCTCTTGACGTGCTTCGAGTCGATCGTCAGCGCGTCGTTGAACGCTTTCTCGGCGCCTGCGAGATCGCCGGCCTTCCAGGATGAGAGGCCGAGCATGTAGTGACCGAATGCATTCTTCGGACGTGTGGCAACGTAACCTTCGAAGATCGTCTTCGCGTCCGAATATTTGCCGGCGTGGTACGCCGCTTCGCCGTCCGGAAAGGTGATCGGCAGGCTGACGGCCGCTTTCGGCGTCGCGCCGATGAAGCCTTCACTGTCGTAGTCCTTCGCCGGCGGCTGAATGGCCGTCGCGGCGGGTTTCGCAGGGGGCGAGGCGTGCGGGTCGTTCTTCCTCGCCTTGTCGTCGTCTTTCGAACAACCGACGGCGAACGCGGCGACCAGCAGCATGCCTGTGACGTGGTGTGTGGTTCTCATGTGCCTCTCCTTCGTGTGCCGGCCGCTGGTTGCGGCCGGCGTCTGCCATCGATAACGGCAAGCAGTTGGCCACGTGCGGCGGGAAGGATTGAGGTGTTCTAAGTCATTGCAGAGGAAGGAATTACTAGCTGGAGGCGAAGGCGGATTTGAGGACGACGTGTCCAGGCGAACACGTGAACGGGCGGCGGGAGGGTGTCCACGCGCACACGCCGTAGTGTCCGGCTTCAGCCGGACCGTCCACCGCGCACGAGCCCGTGGCGCCGCATGATCTTGAGCAGGCTCGAATGATCGGCGAGTCCCAGCGCTTCGGCGGTACGGGTGACGTGCCAGTCGTGCCGCTCGAGCGCCTCGAGCACCAGTCGGCGTTCGGCCTGTGCCTTGAGCGCCTTCAGGGTTCCCGCAGGCGCGTCATCGTCATCCGGATCGTCGCGGTCGAGGCCGCGAATCTCCGGTGGCACGTCGTCTACGCCGATGACGACGGCGTCCGACGCAATCAGCATGCGTTCGAGGCAATTCTTCAGCTCGCGGACGTTGTTCTTGCGCCAGTCGTAGGCCGTCAGCAGCGCGACCGCGCCAGCCGACATCGTCTTCGGACGAACTCCGAGCTGCGCGGCGATCGCGCGCAGCAGGTGCTCGACCAACGTCGGCACATCGAAGAGGCGTTCGCGTAGCGGCGGCACCTTCAGCGTGTGCACGTTCAACCGATACAACAGGTCCTGGCGAAAGCGACCGGCGTCCACTTCGCTTTCTAGGTCGCGGTTCGTCGCCGCAACAACGCGCGCGGTCGTCGGCAGCGCGCGTTCGCCGCCGACCCGTGTCAGCTTGCGCTCCTCGAGCACGCGCAGCAGCTTTGCCTGTGCCGGTAGCGGCAGTTCGCCTACTTCGTCGAGGAACAGCGTCCCGGTGCCGGCGTTCTCGAATGCGCCACGGCGCAGACGATCGGCGCCGGTGAACGCGCCGCGTTCGTGCCCGAAGAGCTCACTCTCGACGAGTTGTTCGGGCAGCGCGGCGCAGTTGACGGCGATGAGCGGCGTCTTCTCGCCAGGCCCGTGGCGGTGCAGCTCGCGCGCCACCAGCTCCTTACCGGTGCCGCTCTCTCCAACGATGAGTACAGTGCTCGGAATAGCGGCCACCCGAGCGATTGCGGCGCGCAAGGTTTGCATCGGGGTG
>CADEEX010000443.1 GCA_902826465.1 uncultured Acidobacteriota bacterium | reverse complement strand
TTCGCGCACTTCGGTCTGTCCGCCGAAACGCTGGCCGAGCGCGTGCAGGGCGTGCTCGAGGAAGCGCGGCGCGGGCTGCGCACGGCCCAATGACGATGCACTACGACGTCATCAGCTTCGATCTCGACGGCACGCTGGTCGACACCGCGGGCGAGATCGGCGCTGCTGCCAACCTGGCGCTCGCAGCGCACGGCATCGCCGAGCAGCCGCTGGCCGACGTCACGGTGCTGATCGGCGCCGGCTTCGGCAATCTGAGCGTCGAGGAAGCCGTTGCTGGACTGTTGACCGGCGCGTCGCGCGCGCTCGAGAACGATGCGCAGCTGCCGTCAGTCACACTGCGTATCGTCGAGTACCGGCTCGACCGGGCTTACGAGATCCTCACGGAAGCGCGTGCCGTGCAGCGCAGTTTGTCAGAGAAGAGCGACGTCCATATCGCCGTGGCTGACGAAGTGATCGAGCTCGACGATACCGGCGGTGCCATCCCCATTCCGTTCGGCTTCTCGATGCTGCTGGCGTCGGTGGCACAGGCCTGCTTCGACGGCCCGGCGTCTCCGTTGAACCCGACCGTTGACGCCCTCACTGCGCAACTGCCGAAGAAGCTGCGTGCGCCGGTTCTCGAAGCGCTGAAGCGGCTCGGTGTGCAGCGCAATGCCAAGCAGCTTGGTTTGGCGTTCCGGCTCGTCGATCATGAGCAACCATCAGGTGGCACGATCGCCGATCGCATCAGTTTCACGCACGACGGCAAGAACATTCACGCCGCGGCCATCACCAATCTGACCACGGTGGCGGCGACGTCGAAAGATGTGAGCCTGTCGTGGATTGATCGCTTTGTCGACTCGCTGCGGGCGCCGAGCGTCGCAGTATTCAAGGATCGCGGAAGAAAGGCGATGCAGACGCTGGTGCATCCAGCGCTTCAGGAGAAGCTCCTGATGACCGATCCGCTGGTGCTGGAACTCGATCGTACGATGGCACGCGTGCCGTGGGAACTCGTGCATCAGAAGCCTGAGGATCCGCTGGCAGTGCTGCGTCCGCTGGCGCGCCAGCTGCGGACCGCCTACAGCCCTCGCCCGTCCGACATGGTGGCACGCAACACATGGAAGGCGCTGGTCATCGGCAATCCGGACAACACGCTGGTGCAAACAGTCAGCGAAGCCAAGGCGGTGGCCGCGACATTGACGAAGGCCGGCGTTGAGGTGGTGTTGCGTATCGGCGCGCCCGACGCGCTGGGGCTCGGTACCGAGCCCGACGTGGAACCAGCTGACCTTTACGAGATTCTCGAACTGCTGCAGACCGGCGAGTACGACATCGTCCACTACGCCGGTCATGCCCGGTTCGTCCAGGAGTATCCGGATCGCAGCGGATGGGTGTTCAAAGACGATGAGATTCTGACGGCGTCGAAGCTGGAAGGCGTCGAACGCGCGCCGAGTCTGATCGTGGCGAACGCCTGCATCTCCGCGGCGCTTTCAACACTGATCCCGAAGCGCGATGCGGTGGCGGCTGGCCCCAACGCGGCGCCGACCGCCACGCCGGTCACCGATTCTGGCATCGTGGCAAGTCTCGCCGACGAATTCTTCCGTCGCGGCGTGGCCGACTATGTCGGTACGGCCTGGGAAGTGGCAGAAGTGCCCGCAGAGTTGTTTGCGACGACGCTCTATCGGGAGTTCTTTGCCGATGCCGCGCTCGGAGGCAACCGCGCCTCGTCTGGGGTGACTCTGGGCGTCGCCGTACAACGGGCGCGTCGTGAGCTGTTCGACCGCCGTGCCGAGTTCACGGCCGGGCCCACGGTGTGGGCGGCCTATCAGCACTACGGCGATCCGACGCGGACGCTGGGCGACTATCGCGCGTAAGTCAACCAGGAATCAGCGGTTTCCTGCCATGGTGCGCTGAGCCGTTCTTCGGCCATAATCCCGGCCATGTCTGGACCCTTCCGTTTCTCGGCCGGATTCGTCACCCTGGCTGCGCTCGTGATGGTGGGTGCGTTTGCGCACAACGTGCAGGCCCAGGGATCGTGCTCGCTGTTACCCGGACGTCCCGAAGAGGCCTCTGAGGCAGCGAGCGGTGCCAACAAGATCTGCTCGGCCCGCTACTGGATCCGCGGCACCAGCGATCGGGCCGGTCGTCCCGTAAGAATGCCGGGCATTCAGTTCTTCGTGACCGAGACACCGAACGTCGAGGAGGCGACCAAGATCAGTGGGCGCCCGGCGCCGGCCAACTACCGTCCGGTCACCCACGGCGATGGCGGCTACGAAAAGCTCGAAGATCCCAACGTGTCCGACGATGCGGCGCTGCGGGGGGGTGGAGGGCTCGGCTCGATCACGGGGGAAGGGATGCCCTCATACAACGCCTATTTCAGGTGCGGGCGCTACTTCGTCAGCGTGCAAGCGGAGCCCTCGAAGGGCATCGAGGCGCGCAGACTCATCTCCGAGATGGTTGGCACCATGCAGTCGCGATCGCTCTGCGGCGCGGCACCGGCAACGACAGCGGCCCCCGCTGCGCCCCCACGTCCGCCGACGCCTCTCCCCCCGACGCAGGATTCACGTCGCGTGTTCAGCGTGGCCGGCGACTGTGTTCGGGATCGCGACACCCTGTTCTGCGCCGCGCAGGCGGCCAACCCGCCCGGTGGCGTGCCGATGGGCCAGGTCCGGTACTTGTGGACCCTCGACGGCGCCGCGCAAGGAGCCCGCAACGAGAGCCTGTCGATCGCCGCGCTCGCTCCAGGACGCCATGTGGTCACGGTGCGCGCCTTTACACCGGATACCGTGTATACGGACACGTTCGCCATCCAGGTGCCCTGACCCCTCTGGTGTCCATCCCTTTCCGCCGACGCCGCGGCACCCTGACCGGCCTGCTATGGTAGAGTCCGTCGAGGCCAAGGACTCATGCGCTTGAGGTCGCTCGTCGCGCCGGTCCTGTTGCTTGCCTCAATCTGCAGTGCGTCGTCGGCATTGCTCGACGCACAAACGAGCCCGCCCTCGCCTCTCGCCGCCCAGATCGATGCGTTGCTCCAACGAGCGCAGACCGGCGGTCTTCAATCGCAACAAACCAACGATCGGAAAGCGCGCGACCAGGCACGCAAGGATCTCGATGAAGCGGAGAAGGTCGTTCGAGCTGCGCTGCGAAAAGATGCGGCGTGCGAAGTCTGCGTCACCGGCCAGGTCGCGGTCCATTTCTTCCGCTCGGTGTTCAACATCGACAACGAATACGACGAATGTCTCAAGCTGGCCGACGAGGGGCTCGAGCGCTTCCCGCAGAACGCCAGGCTGGCGCTCTACAAGGGGTTCGCGCACTACAACCGCAGCCAGCAGCGTGAAGCGGCCATGGCGCTCCGTCGCTTCATCATGCTGGCGCCCAATGATCCGGCCGCGGCCCAGGCAAGAACACTGGCCGACGATGCCCAGCAGAAGTTTCTCGCCGGCTGGTACTCGCAGGCGAACTTCTATCAGAGTCCGGAGTCGCGGGTCACGAACTACAACGCCCAGACGTTCACCAACGACGTCGTCTTTCAGGTGACGCCTGAATACGAAGCACAGCTCGGGCAGCTCGGTTTCGCCTCGCTGGCGCAGAGCGCGCCGGTGATGAACGATCCGGAAGCCGTAGCGTTCCTGCAGCAGCTGGTGGCGCGGATCGTCGAGAAAACACCGGGGCCATCCTTCCGTTACCAGGTGTCGTTGCTCGACTCACCGGCCGTGAATGCGGTGACGCCACCCGGGCACATCATCGTGTATACGGGGTTGCTGCGGTTCGTGGACAGTGAAGCACAACTCGCCGGCGTGCTGGCGCACGAGCTCGCGCACAACTACGGACACCATTCGGCGCGCAAG
>CADEEX010000442.1 GCA_902826465.1 uncultured Acidobacteriota bacterium | reverse complement strand
TCACCGGCAGCGGCTTTGTGACGCTGGCGGCCACGCTCGCAGCCTTCCCGAACATTCCGATCGCGGGGTTGACGCTGCTGCTCGGCGTCGATCGTTTCATGTCGGAAGCACGTGCCATCACGAATCTGATCGGCAACAGCGTGGCGACGATGGTCGTGGCCCGATGGGATGGTGCGCTCGACCTCGAGCGGGCCAACGCGATCCTCGATGGTCGGCACCCGCCAGAGCGCACGGTCGAGGTCGTGACCGTTGCCTACGTCGAGGGATAGCAGAGGGTGAGGATTTCGGCGCTCTGCTTCGGTCTCCTTCTGCTTGTCGCTGCTTGTTCACGTCCCCCGGCATCCACGTCGACGTCGCCACGTGTCGCACTGCCACAGATTGAAGGCTCGCTGGCCATCGCCGGACTGAGCGCGCCGGTCACCGTGGTGCGCGACCGCTGGGGCGTGCCGCACATTTCGGCCTCGACTCCCGACGATCTGTTTTTCGCGCAAGGCTTCGTGCAGGCGCAGGACCGGTTGTTTCAGATGGATCTCTGGCGCCGCGCCTCGCTCGGGCGTTTGTCGGAGGTGCTCGGCGCCAACTTCATTCAGCGCGACGCCATGACGCGCCGCATGCAGTATCGCGGCGATCTCGAGGAGGAGTGGCGCGCCTACGGTCCGGACACCAAGACCATCGTCACCGCGTTCGTCCACGGGATCAACGCCTTCATCGATCACAGCCGGGGCGCGTGGCCAGACGAGTTCAGGCTGGCCGGCTGGACGCCGGAACACTGGCAGCCGGAAGATCTGCTGAACCGCACCGACGCCTTCGTGGCCAGCCGCGGCGCGCAGGACGCGGTGTTCTTCGCGAGGCTGATCGCGGCGATCGGCGTCGAGGCAGTGAACGGGCTGTTCGCGCTGCCGCCGGTTGCGGTGCCCGTCGAAACCGCCGTCGACCTCGCGGCGATCACGCCGACTCTTGGCGAGACAATCGGACGCGCTGGCGCGCGCCCGTTCTTTGCCGGCTTTGCCTCGTCGTTCGCTGGAAGCGGCAGCAACGTCTTCGCCGTGGACGGCACCAGAACCGCGTCAGGCTCGCCGCTGCTTGCGGTTGACCCTCACCGCCCGTTCGACGCACCCGCGCTGCGCTATCTGGTGGCGCTGCACGCGCCAGGGTGGCATGTGGCGGGCGCCACGTCGCCGTGGTTGCCGGGCGTCGTCATCGGTCACAACGAGCACGTCGCCTGGGGGATGGCGAGCGCCTCGTCGGACGTGCAGGACGTGTATGTGGAACAGCTGAACCCGGCGAACCCGAAGCAGGTGCGCTTCAGGGGACGCTGGGAAGACATGACGGTGGCGCTCGATCGGTTTCCGGTGAAGGGGCGATCAGAACCGTACGAGTTCGAGCGGGAGTACACGCGCCACGGCGCCATCGTCGGTGTCGATCGCGACCGTCACCTGGCCTATGCGCTGCGCTGGAGTGGCAGCGAGGCCGGCGCGGCGGCGGAACTGGCGTCGCTCGGACTTGCGCGGGCCTCGTCTCTGGCAGAGTTCACGACCGCTGTCGGACTGTGGAAGATGCCGTCGGTCGACATCGTGGCCGTGGCGAGAGGGCAGAAGGCGCTCCGTGTTCGCGCGGGCCTCGAGCCTGTTCGCGACCGGTTCTCTGGAGTGTTACCGATCGATGGATGGTCAGGCCGGCACGAGTGGCAGCGGTTCTCCGTGCCAGGCACGAGCGAACCGCCGTTGTTTCACGATCTGGTCTTCGCCACCAACGGCGACACCACGCGTTTCACGCGGGTCAGCGACGTGCTGGCCAGGGAACGACGATTCACCGTCGAACGTTTCGAGGCGCTTCAGCGCGACGTGCAGGACGGCGACGCCGACCTGCTGGTGCGAGAACTCGAACGGGTCGACTTCACCGAGCCGGCGATCGGCGAGGCCCGGCGGCGGCTGCTGGCGTGGGACCGTCAACTGACGCCGCAGTCGCCAGACCGACGCCTGTTCGAGGCCTGGCATGCACAGCTGAAGGCGATGGTGGCTTCAGACGTGCCGATGGAATTTCGGGAAGGTCTCATGGCCAGGCTCGAGGTCATCGACACCGTCGGCGTACTGGAAGACGCTGCGATCACAGGGAAGACACGCGACCAGATCGTCAGAGAGTCTTTCGCCGCAGCCGTCGCCGAAGTGCGAGCGGAACCGGTGGACGCCGGAGCGGCGCGTTACCACGTGACGTTCAGCCATCCGCTCGCGATTTCTGATGCCGCGCGCGCGCGGTTCAACGTTGGTCCATTCCCGATGGGCGGCGGTCCGCACACCGTGCAGGCGATTTCGGATCGCGGACGGATTGGCCCGGGATTTCGCGCGGTGTTCGATGTGGCCGACTGGGACCGGTCGATGGTGATCAATGCGCCCGGGCAATCCGGATGGCCGGACAGCCCGCACTACAAGGATCTGGCGGCGCTGTGGGCGGAAGGCAAGACCGTCCCGCTTGCCTTCAGCGCCGCCGCGGTGCAGGCGGCGGCGCAATCGACGCTGACGCTGACGCCGTAGGACGCAAACGGCTACCGAGAGAAATTGACCTTCGGCACGTCGCGCGCTTCGACCGGCGCTTCGAAGAGCGGATAGTCCGCGAAGGTGAACACCTTCGCCGTCAGGTTGCCGGGGAACTTCCGCCGCGAGGTGTTGTACTCCTGCACCCGTTCGTTGTAGCGCATGCGCGCCACGGCGATGCGGTTTTCAGTGCCCGACAGTTCGTCGCTCAAGCGGTTGAACTGTTCGTTGGCGCGCAGCTGCGGATAGTTCTCGACCACGGCCAACAGACGGCCAAGCGCCGAGGTCTGCTGATTCGCGGCCTCGATCGTTTCCTGAGGCGACTTTGCCGCCAGCAGTTTCGAGCGCGCATCGGCAATGGCCGTGTAGACGCCCTCTTCGTGCGCGGCGTAGCCCTTGACCGTTTCCACGAGGTTCGGAATCAGGTCGTTCCGGCGCTGCAGCTGGTTCTGAATTTCGGCCCACTGCGCCTTGACGGCTTCCTCCTGCGTGACGAACGTGTTGTACGAGCAGCCGGTGAGTGGTGCCACCACCAGCGCGAGCGCCACGAGTCGAACTGCCAACCTGCGAGTGATATGCATAGTGTGTCCTGTCCCTGTCCCTGACTTTCTACCATCCTGCGCCGCCGCCACCGCCGCCGCTGCGTCCACCGCCGAAGCCACCGAAGCCGCCGCCGAAACTGCCGCCGCCACTCCAGCCGCCCCGGCCGCCGCTCCCACCGAACGGGCCGACGCCGCTCGACCAGCCGCTCCAGCCGTTACCGCCCCAGCGTCGCACATTCCGGCTTCCGGGTCCGCCCCCCATGCGACTCAACAGGATGACGATCGCGATGACGATGAGCAGCGTCGTGACCGAGCCCTGCGTGCCTCGCGGCTGGCGTTGTGCCGCGGGACGGACGCCCGTGAGCGTGACGCCGCGCCCCTCCGCGATCCGTCCAATGAGGCGAGACGTGCCGGCGACCAGGCCGGTTCCGTAGCTCCCCTCCCTGAACGCCGTGGTCATCGCCCGGCTGACGTCGCCGGCGTAGCCGTCGGTAATCCACTGTTCGAGTCCGTAGCCGACCTCGATGTAGACGCGGCGCGCGCTCGGCGCCAGCAGAATCAGCAGGCCGTTGTCCTTGCCGCGCTCGCCGATGCCGCGTCCGCCGTTCTCGAACATCTTCACGGCGAGGTCGCGGATGTCGGCGTAGGGCTCGAGCGTGGTGACGGTGGCCACGACGACGGCGTCGCCGGTGGCCGCCTGAAGTTCGCGAATCATCGCGTCGGGCGGCGCGGCGCTCTGGGCCTCGATGCCGCCGGCGCAGGCGTTCACCGGCCCGTT
>CADEEX010000441.1 GCA_902826465.1 uncultured Acidobacteriota bacterium | reverse complement strand
CCCCCTGTTGTTGTCGCCCGGCCCCTCAGCGGCGCGCTTCCCGCGCAACGCCGCCGAATTCGATCAGCTGTTCCACCAGATCAAGAACTGGGGACGCTGGGGCGCCGACGATCAACTCGGGGCCGCGAACCTGATCACCGACGCGAAGCGCAAGGAAGCCGCGTCGCTGGTCAAATCGGGCATCGCCGTCGGGCTCGCCCACTCGCCGCTGAAGGACGCCGCGCCCGACAACCCGAACGTGTTCACCCACACAATGAATCGTGGACTGTCGACCGACACCTACAGCGTCAGCTACCACGGCTATGCGCACAGCCATATCGACGCGCTATGCCACATTCTCTACAAGAACCAGACCTACAACGGTCACGCGCGTGAAGCGGTGCTCACCGACAAGGGCTGTGTGCAGCTCGGCGTCCAGAACCTCAGAAACGGCATCGTGACGCGCGGCATTCTTCTCGACATTCCCCGCCTCAAAGGGTTGCCGTATCTGGAGCCAGGCACGCCGGTGTTCGTTGAAGACATCGAGGCGTGGGAAAAGCAGGCCGGCATCAAGGTGGCGGCCGGCGATGCGATCTTCCTGCGCACCGGCCGCTGGGCACGGCGCGACAAAGTCGGACCGTGGAACGTGCCGCAGAACGAGGCGGGCTATCACGCCTCTGTCGCTCCCTGGCTCAAGGCGCGCGGTGTCGCATTTCTCGGCAGCGATGACGCGCAGGATGTGACGCCGTCGCTCGTCGAAGGTATCAATCTGCCGATGCACACGCTCGCCATCACGGCGCTTGGTATCGACATTCTCGACAACATGGATCTCGAAGCGGTCGCCGAAACGGCGGCGCGTCTCCGACGGTGGGAGTTCATGCTGACGGTGGCGCCGGTACCCGTGCAGGGCGGCACCGGGTTTCCCGTGAATCCGATCGCGACGTTCTAACACGCCGGCTCAGGGCTCAAGGCGTACGGCTCAGGACTACTGTAGGAGACATCCGTGGCACGCACCTCACTTCTCGCCGCTCTCGTTCTCGCAGGCGCTACAACTGTGGCGGCCCAGCAGCCACCTGCCAGACCGGCGCCCACTCCACCACCGCCGGCACCGGCGCCAGGTTCGGCGGGCATCTACAAGAACAATGCGGAACTCTCGGCGGTTTTGAAGCGGGCGATCGCCGCAATCTCCGGCGACACGGCATCAGCCAGCATCGCCAACACCGACCAGTACCGCATCAATGTCGTGTACCGACCGACACCGGGTGCGGCCATTGCCCACCCGGGCAACACCGAACTGCACTACATCCTCGAGGGCTCAGGCACGATCGTCACAGGCGGCACCATCGTGCGTCCCCCGGCCGGCAGTTCGGCGCGCACCACCATCGCCAATGGTGAAGCGCACCCGATGACGAAGGGCGACGTCATCGTCGTGCCCGCCGGGTCCGCGCATTGGTACCGGGACGTCGAGGCGCCGATCACCTACCTCGAAGTCCGCTTTGTGGCACCCGCCCAGACGAAGTAACGTCCTCCGTCTCGGTGTCGAAGTTCCCGTCCGTGACAAGAGCCGAGGCCCTGGCCGCGGCTCTCGTTCTGGCTCCCGCCTGCGTCATCATCTCGGCCTACACCTGCGACCGACTTGGCCTGTCGTTCACACCAGCGCTGATGCTGGTGCCGTTGATGACGGCCGGAGCCCTCACGCTCTGGACGCTGTGGCCCAGCGCCGATGCTGACGCGGTCGCGTTCGCGACCTGGGCCGCCCTGGTCATCGGAGTGTTCGCGTGGCTCATGTGGCTGGCGCGTCCCTGGTGGCTGCCCCTCGGCTCTGGCCCTGACCTCACCCATCACCTGCAATTGATTCGGTATCTCGACGAACATTGGCATCTGCCGCGAGAGCCCGGCATCGAGGGCTTCCTCGGCGAGATGACGTTCTACACGCCCGGCAGCCACATACTGGCGTCGCTCGCCGGCGCCTGGTCTGGCAGTAGCGGGCTCCATGCCCTTCACGCGCTCGTGGCGTACGCAACGGCGCTCAAAGTGGGACTCGTCGCCCTGATCGCGCGCCGCACCATGCGCCCTTCGGTGCCGCGCGACGCGCTGTCGGTCGTCGCCGCGCTCAGCCTGTTCGCCGCACACACCTACTTCCTCGGCTCCTTCATGCGCTATTCGTTTGTGGCGCAGATTGTCGCCGAGTTGTTCATGCTCTTCGCCTGGTGGGCGCTAACGGTCTGGAACCACGAGCCCCGTCTACGCTGGGTCGCGATGTTTGCCATCGCCTCGGCGGCGCTGTTTCTCACATGGCCGATTCTGTTTGGCCCGCCGATGCTGCTCCTCGGCCTGGTGCTGTTGCTCCCGCGAACGATGGCGATTCGCCAGCGCGCGCTGCATGCCGTCGCCGCCGCAGCGTTACCGCTGATCTACGCGGCCGTGTTCATCGTGGGGCGCACGGCATGGGTGCAGATGGCGGGCGTCGCCGGCGAAGCCAGCCGGCCCGCCGTGTCCGTCTACGGGTGGCCATTCATCGCCTGCTCTACCGCCGGCCTCGTGCTGGCGCTGACCCGCCCGAGGACCAGGGTCACGGCACTCATGGCGCTCGCCATCCTTGCGGAGGCAGCGGCCCTCGCCTGGCTCGCGCAACGCCAGCACCACGTGCCGTACATGGCCCAGAAGACGTTCTACGCGCTGCTGTTTGTGCAGGCCGCCGCCGTCGGCTGCGTCCTCGACGAAGCGTGGAATACAGGCCAGCCCCTTGCCCAGCGCCTGTCCCCGAGACTCACCGCGATGTCGCACGCCGCCGCCTGGATCGTCGCCCTCGTCACCCTCGCGCTCGCCGGACGCTCGGTCGCCGCGGCACGAAAGACCATCCGTCTTCAGCCGGCCATTTCACACCCGCTCGAACTGGCAGGTGAATGGGCGCGCGCCCAGGTTCCGCCGCTATGCGTCGAGTATCTGGTCGATGACGACGAGACAGCGTATTGGCTGCACCTGGCGGTACTCGGCAACCGCCGGATCTCGGCACGCACGGGAGACGACGACACCTACCGGCTGACCCCGGCGCTGGTCCGCTGGCTCACCCCTGGTGGACTGCCGTACGGCATCGCCGACCTGCCGGCCATTCCGCGCGGCGTTCGCGAAGAGTTCGACATTGTCGCGTCGTTCGACACGGCCGCCGTCGTCCGCCGCCGTGGGCCGTCCACGTGCCCGCCCTAGGTGCGCGGATCACGACAACCAACGCTGCGGCAGTGGACGGCTTCCGGCGCGCGCGGGTTATCATCTCACCCGCGCGTGGCCGCTCTCCTCTCCATCGTCGTTCCGGTTTACAACGAACATTCCACCATCGCTGCTGTTCTGGATCGCCTGCTGGCGATTCCCCTGCCGCTCGATCGCGAAATCATCGTCGTCAACGACGGCTCGAAGGATGGCACGCGCGAAGTGCTCGATGCGCGGCCGCACGATCCACGCGTCTCGATTACCCACGTGCCAATCAACTGCGGAAAGGGGCACGCGGTTCGCGTCGGCCTGAAGCAATCGAGCGGCAGCATTACCGCCATTCAGGACGCCGACCTCGAGCTCGATCCGGAGCAGCTGGCCGAACTGGTTGCCCCGATCATGGCGGGCACGGCAGACGTCGTGTATGGATCGCGGTTTCTCTCGACCTCGTCGCCCGTGCCCCTCGCCACACGAGGCGGCAACGCCCTGCTGACGTGGATCACCAATGTGCTCTATCGGTCGGCGCTCACCGACATGGAAACCTGCTACAAGGTCTTCCGGGTCGACATTCCCAGAAGTCTCCAGCTGTCCGCCAAGCGCTTCGACATCGACCCGCAACTAACCTCCCGCACCACCCTCAGCGTGCATGTAACCGTCTAATTGCCTATTCGCTTGT